>JBEKGQ010000831.1:0-3416 GCA_050012715.1 Polyangiaceae bacterium | reverse complement strand
AGGGGCGCGCCCCACGTCCACCGCTCGCGGTCCGGCGACACGAAGAGGACCTCGGCCGGCGCGTTGGCGGCCGGGAAGGGCGCGCGCACGAGGGCCGGCGGCGCGCCGGCCGGGACTCTCCAGTAGAGGATCGCCGTGTCGCCGAGGACGAGCTGCGGCCAGCTGCTGGAGACGGGGCCCGTCACGACGGGGCGTTCGACGGCCGCGTCGTCCAGACCACGGACGTAGAGTCCCCAGTGGTCGGCATGGTTGGACATGAAGACGAGATCGCGGCCGTCGGCCGTCCAGACTCCAGGGCGTTCGTCGGACTCCGAGTGCGTGATGCTGCGCGGCGCGGAGAGGCGTCGCGTGCCGGGCGCGATCTTGGCGATGCCCACGTCGTTCTGCACCTCGTCCCTCATGAAGCTGATCGAGCGCCGCGACGCGTGCACGTGGAGCAGGCGCGCGATGAGATGATCCCAGTGCGTCATCGGCTCGGGGGGACCGAGAGGCCGCAGCTCCGTCGGGTCGATGCGGATCTGCCAGAGGTTCGTCGTCGGGGGGTCGCCCTCCTGCAGGGCCACGACGAGCCGGTCGTCCGAGAGCCAGTCCACGGCGGTGGACGCAAAGCGCACCCGGAGGCGGTCGTCGGCGAGGACGTCGTGTCCATCCAGGGGCGCGTCCGAGCGCGCGACGACCAGGCGGGCCGGCTTGCCGTGGCCCGAGAGCGCGAGGAGCGACCCGCTGGGCGACAGCACGAACACCGGGGTGTCGCCGACATCCGGCACGTCGCCGAGCTCCGTGGCGACGCCGGTCGTGGCGTCCGTGCGTCCGAACACGTCGACCTTGCGCTTCGGGTCCGAACGGAGCCACTCGATGTAGTGACCGTCCGCGGACATGCTGCTGTAGGTGGCGGGGTCGTCCACGATCTTCGTGGCCTGCTTCGTACGGGGGTCGACGCTCCACGACGCGCGCATGGTCTGGACGAGGATGCGTTCCGCCGGCCCTTCTCCACGAAATATCGCCGCCAGCGTCCGGGTTCCGTCCGGCGACGGGACCAGCTCGTCCGTGTCGCTCCGCCGATCGCGAATCCGGTACGAGTCGAGCCCCGACGCCAGGTAAACGACGCGCTCGGTGTCGTCGGATACATTGAAGGGCATCCAGCTCCTCTCGAAATGGCTGCCCGACGAGTCGTTCGTGAGCGCCCGCAAGACGGGCTCCGTCGAGCGTCCTTGTCCGGCCGATGCGACGGGCGGGACGGCCGAAGGAGCCGGCCGCGCCGTGGTCGGCTGTGTTCGCGCTCCCCATGCGATCGCAGCCGCCGCCGCGATCGCGACGGCCGTCGCGGCGACCGTCGCCCAGCCCCGGCGCGGGCGCGGGACCCGACAGGCCTCGATGCGCGCGACGACCGCCGCACCATCGCGCGGCCGCACGTCCTTCGCATAGGCCAGGCACTGCACGACGAGCTGCTCGACGTCGCGAGGCACACCCGGCGCCGCCTCGCGCAATGCGCGGCGGGGCTTCCACGCCTCCGACGCTTCGTCACCCCACTCCCACGGGCGACGTCGGCGATGCGCGAACGGCGCCTCGGCCGAGAGCACCTCGTAGAGCACCACGCCGAACGCGTAGACGTCGGCCCGCGCATCGACGGCCTCGCCGTGCGCCTGCTCCGGCGACATGGATGCCGGCGTGCCGGCGACCCAGCCTCCCGTCGTCGGCGTGGCCGTGGCGGGCATCGTGGGCGCCAGCGCCAGCGCCTCCGTGCTCGAGGCGACCTCCGCGTGCCCGACCTGGGACTCGCCGTGGATGGTCGCGAGTCCGAAGTCCAGGAGCTTGACGTCCCCGTCCCGGGTCAACATGACGTTGTCGCACTTGAGGTCCCGGTGCACGACGCCCGACGCATGGGCGCGCGCCAGACCCCGTGCGATCGCAAGGGCGACTCGCAGCACCTCGGGTACCGCCAGGGCGCCCCCGCGAGCGAGGCGCGCCCGGAGCGTCTCGCCCTCGACCAGCTCCATGACGAAGAACGTGACCTCGGGCGACTCGTGCACCTCGAAGATGGAGGCGATGTTGGGGTGGCTGACCGCGGCGGCGCTGCGTGCCTCCCGCAGGAGCGTCTCGCGGTGGCGGGGGTCCGCGAGCAGGCGTGCCGAGAGCACCTTCAGCGCGACGGGGCGCCGCAGCTTCTGGTCGATCGCCTTGTAGACGACCCCCATGCCGCCCGCCCCGAGGCGCGCGACCACGTGGAAGTGCAGGAGCGTCCGACCGACGAGATCCGGCTCCTCGACGCCCCCGGGTGACAGAGGCGGCGTTCGTGCCACGGCCCGGAGGAAGGAGTCCGGGACGACGCTCGGCGCGTCCTTGTCGGCGTCCTCGTCCTGGCCGCTCACGATGACGCCATGCTCGCACGGGCCGGCGCGCCGTCGTTAGCCCCACCCCGCGCCGCCCCGGGCGCGCGGTATGCTCGGCCTCATGGTGGACCTCGCGCCCGATCCCGCCGAGCGATCCATTCGCGACGCGTGCGCGGCGGGCGACGTGGCGGGAGCGACGACGGCCGCGCTGCGGCGATACGGGCCCGAGCTCCTCGGCTTCCTGGTCGGCGTCCACGGCGACTACGACGAGGCCAGCGAGGCCTTCGCGGTGTTCAGCGAGAAGCTCTGGAGCACGATGGCGCGCTTCGAGTGGCGGTGCTCGCTCCGGACTTGGTGCTACCGGCTCGTGCGCCAGGCCGCCGTCGACGTGCGCCGGGGCGACCGACGCCAGGCGCATGTCGGCCTCTCGAGCGTGCCGGAGGTGATGGAGCTCGCCACGCGCGTGCGGACCGAGACGCTGTCCTTCCTTCGCACCGCGAACCGGACGGCGCTCGAATCGCTCCGCGACGAGCTGCCCGAGGAGGATCGCGCGCTGCTGGTGCTGCGCGTCGACCGCGAGCTCGAGTGGCGCGAGATCGCCATCGTGCTCGCCAATGCGTCGAGCCGGTCCGACCGCGTCGAGAACGAGGCGGCCCTGAAGCGGGAGGCCGCCAGGCTGAGGAAGCGGTTCCAGCTCGTCACCGAGCGGCTGCGGGCCCTCGCGCGCGAGCGCAAGCTGCTCTGAGCCGCGTCGACCCTCCCGACGCTACGGTGTGCACTGCTCCTGGCACGCGCACCAGGGGCTGCACATGCCCGGGAGCTGGCAATCGTCTCCTGTTGAGAAATCCGTTATCAAGTACCCGGGCGGCGTAGTGGTGCAATTGTCGAGATCATCACCGGACGGCGTGGGGCCCAGGCATGGGCCACCGCTGGACGGGTATGGGGTCATTGGGTTGTAGTAGGCGGCTACCACCTGATGATTGTAATCAACGCACATGGTGAAGGTCCCACCGACCCCTCCCCCCGAGCCCGAAATGCAGCAGACGCTCCCCCCGCCGGTGGGGTTCGGGTACACGCACCAGCCCT
>JBEKGQ010000830.1:0-3417 GCA_050012715.1 Polyangiaceae bacterium | reverse complement strand
AGTTTCTCGCCGTCGACCACGTGCGCTGCGACGTACACGCGGTCCGGATGCGGAGGACAGAGGAGCACGGTGGGATGGACATCGCGCCCCTCGTCGACCGCGAGCTGGGCGCCCTCGTCGGAGTAGACGGCGATATCGACGTCCTCGATGGTCGACGACCCCCGGGCGTAGCCGAGCAGGCAGTCGTCCTTCGGGACGTCCACGAAGCCGCCGACCCACTCGTTGTCGATGGCCTCCACCGAGGACACGAGCGACGGCGCGCCCGCGCCCAGGCGCGTGGCCCGCGCCGGAAGCTCGCCGAGCAGCGTGCGGGCGTCGAGCTCTCCCGCGACGACGCGCGGGGCCGGGAGCGAGGTGGGGCCGCTCGGCGGCGGCGGCGGCGGGTGGCTGAACAGCGCGCAGCCGGCCAGCGTGGTCGCGGCCGCGGCGAGCGCGACCCGAGGGGACGCGGTCCGCGTCATGGCGAGGTCTCCCAGATGTCGCTCTGCAGCCGGTAGAGCGCGAGCCCCCACCCGAGGAGCGGCGTTCCGCGCGCCTCGACGTCGGCGAGCGCGCTCGTCCGCGAGCCGGCGCAGAAGGCGACCGCGGCGCCGTCCTGATCGATCCCGCGGTCGTCCGCCGCGTCGGACGTCCCCACGTGGACCCGCAGACCGAGCGACCGCGCCGTCTCCTTCACGAGGGTCACGACGGCAAGGTAGCAAGCGCCCGGCTCGATCGAGAGCGGGACCGGCGTGAGACCGTAGCCCCCCTGCGCCAGCTGGACCGGCTCGTCCGAGAGCGCCGTCAGATGGCGCGCGAGCATCACGTGCGCCATGCGGCCGCGCGCCTCGCTTCCCCAGAGCCCCGGAAGGTGCTCCGGGAGCGCCCACGAAGCGTGCGCCACGAGCACGGGTCCCTTCGGGGGGGAGCCCGCGTAGAGGACGCCGACGTGCGTCGCGTCGCCGACGCAGACCGAGAGCTGCGCGTCCGGGGCGTCGGTGCGGTCGCGCGCGAGCATGCGGTCGTCGGTCGCGTCGTGCATCTCGGCGTCGAGATCGAGCTTGCCGCGACGACCGGGGCGCGTCGCGCGGGGGTCGACCGCGAAGAGCTGCACCACGTGGCACCCCGGCGCGAGCGTCAGCTCCCCGGTACCCGCACCGTCGGCGCCAGCCTCCCAGGTGGCCCGCGGGGCGATGACCGCGCCGTCCCGGCGAGCGCGTGTCTCGGTGATGTCCGCGCGTTTTTCCGGGGGCGGGAGCGGAGGCAGGACGCCGGGCTCGGAGGCGGGCAGGAGCACTCCCCCGCTCCGCTCGGGCAGCACGGCGCGGAGCGAAGGGAGCGGCTTCGACGAGCGCGCCACCACCGTCTCCAGCGCGCCACGGCCCGAGTCGCTCGCCACGATGAGCCGCTTCGGGGCATCCCCGCAGCGCTCGATCGACACCGCGCCCGCGGCGCTCGGCACGCGCTTGGCTTCGGGATCCTCGCCGGCCACGCCGGCCCCGCCGGCGAACCGAACGTGGAACCCGAGCCCGCGCGCGCCCATGAGCACGATGGTCGTGCACTCGCCCTCCGGCAGCTCGGGCAGGACCACGACGACCGGGCGCTGATCGCCGCTGTCGTCGTTGAGGAACCGCGTCTTGTCGATCACCACCGACGCGCCCACCCCGCGCCACGCCTCGGCCAGTCGCTCCACCGATTCGCGCAGCTCGGCGTGGGCGTTCTGCCCGTAGCCCACCGAGGCGGCCACCACCGAGCCGGCGAGGACGGCCGCGCGCCATCCCCCCCGCCCGAATCGACCGGCTCCGCTCGTCACGCGTCCTCTTCCACCTCGAGGCGGCTCTCCACGAACTCGCGCCGCGCCCGCTCCCAGACGAACAGCTTGCGATCGTCGACTTGCCCCTTCCGGACGCTCGTCACGAGGTAGGCGAGCGCCCACGGCGGCTCGTCCCGCCCCATCTTCGCCACCTCGGCGTCGGTCGGCGAGAAGTACGCGCCCACGTCGAGGTGCGAGTGGTAGAGCACCTTCACCGGTCGCCCCTCGGCCTCGCCCTGGCGGATGGCCTTCTCGAACTTCATCGAGTCGATGTCGAAGTACATGCGCCCCGTCCGCGGGTACTGCTCGGGGTCGAGGCGGTGGAGCGCATTCGCGCGGTTCACCATCGGCACGAGACCGTCGAGGCGTCGGCCCTCGGCCGCCGGGCCCACCAGGAAGCCGCAGCTCTCCTCGTCGCGCTCGTAGGAAGCTCGGGCCTGGGCGTCGACCTCGCGCAGGATGCTCCGGGCGACGACGAGGTCGCCGGTCACCCACGGATGCTGGCTCACGTCGGCCATCGTCCTCTCAGCATAGCGGAGGCGGCGAAGCGTACGAGCCGGCTCGCGCCCACGGCCTCACCAGACGTAGCGGCGCTCCCATTTCATGGGTGCGAAGTAACGGTCGCCGCGATCGCACGCGATGGTCACCACGCAGCCGCCGCGGCCGCTCTTCTGGAGTCCGGTCGCGATCTGCAGAGCTGCGAACACGTTGGCGCCGGACGAGTGCCCCACGTGGAGCCCCTCCTCGCGGGCCAGCCGGTCGGACATGTCCCAGCCGTCCTCCGTCGTGACGCGCAGGATGCGGTCGGGCACGCGCGGGTCGTAGATCGCGGGGACGAGGCTGCTCTCGAGGTGCTTGAGCCCCTCGAGCCCGTGCAGGGCGTCCGCCGGCTCGACCGCGATGCACTCGACGGCGCGGCCGACGAGATGGGCGTGCTCCTTGATGCGCCTCGTCGTCCCCATCATGGTCCCGGTCGTGCCGAGGCCGGTGACGAAATGGGTGAGCCGGTCGCCCACCGCCTCGAGGATCTCGCGACCGGTGCCGTCGTAGTGCGCGCGCCAGTTGGAGGGGTTCGAGTACTGGTCGGGGTAGAAGTACCGGTCGGGGTCCTTCGCGACGAGCTCGCGCACGACGCGGATGGCACCGTCCGAGCCTTCCATCGGATCGCTGAAGACGATCTCGGTCCCGAAGCTCCGGGCGATGTCCTTGCGGGCCTTGCTCACGTTGGACGGCATGACGAGGCGCACCCGTACCCCGAGCGCCGCGCCGTAGAGCGAGTAGGCGACGCCGGTGTTGCCGCTCGTCGAGTCGATGAGGGTCCGGTCGCGCGTGAGGCGCCCATCGGCGAGCGCGTCGCGGATCATCCGCAGGGCGGGCCGGTCCTTCACGCTGCCGCCGGGGTTGGCGAGCTCGAGCTTCACCCACACCTCGACCTCGGGCACGTCGCGGCCGACGCGGCGAAGGCGCATCATCGGCGTGTCCCCGACCGCGTCGAGCACCGACTCGAGGCGTCGCGCGCGCGCGCTCACGAGGGCGCCTCGAGCACGGCGCGGAGCGCCCGGAGCGCCGCGAGCGCGCCGCGGGCGAGCTCACGCGCCGACGGGTCGTCGAGGTCCACCGGGTCC
>JBEKGQ010000829.1:0-3429 GCA_050012715.1 Polyangiaceae bacterium | reverse complement strand
CTGGTGAGGCCTCGCTTGCTCGAGGAACGCCAGCGTCTCGTCGAACGTCTCCCGCGTCTCGCCGCGGTTGCCGACCATCATGTAGTAGCGGAGCTTGATGCCGTACTTCTTCGCGATCGCGGTCGACTCGAGGATCTCGGGCACCGTGATTTTCTTGTCGATCGCGTCGAGGATCCGCTGCGAGCCCGACTCGACGCCGAGGCTCAGGCGCTCGCACCCGGCGAGGCGCATCTCGCGCAAGAGCTCCTCGCCGAGGACGTCGACGCGTGTGTCGCAGCTCCACAGGAACTTGAGCCCGCGCTCGCGGATGCCGCGGCACAGCTCGAGCACGCGCTTCTTGTTCGTCGTGAAGGTGTCGTCCTTGATCTGGATCATCTTCACCGGCGCGCGCGTGACCGCGCGCTCGAGCGCGTCGAGCACGTAGGGGACGCTCTGGCCGCGGTAGCTCCGGCCCCAGCTCGTCTCCGCGCCGCAGAAGGTGCACGCCCACGGGCAGCCGCGCGAGGTCATCACGATGTGGGTGTCGAACCAGTCGTGCGGGGAGGCGAGGGCGTCGAGGTCCTCGATCGAGGCGCGCTTCGGCCCCGTCTCGATGCGGTCGCCGACGCGGTATGCGGTGCCGGCGAGGCCCGCGGTGGCCTGACCCGCCTCGAGCCGGCCCACGAGCTCGAGGAACGTGGCCTCGCTCTCGCCGATCGAGATGGTGTCGATCTCCGGGTGGTGGGCGAGCATCGGGTGGGCGAGGGGCGTCGCGTGCGGGCCCCCGACGACGACGTGGGCCTTCGGGTGGAGCTTCTTGATGAGGCGCGCGACCTGCGCGACGCCGCGACGGTTCGCGGTCCAGCACGAGAGGCCGAAGAGGTCGGCGTCGAGCGCGGCGACCACCTCCTCGACGCGCTTCCACGCGAAGCCGGACAGGTTGATGACCTTCGTCGGATGCCCGGCCCGCAGCGTCTGCGCGCCGAGGGCGAAGAGGCCGTAGGGCGTCTGGAAGAAGTCCGCGTCGAGGTCCCCCTCGGCGTACTCGGTGGGAGGGCCGTCGCCGCCCACATCGGGCGCCTCCCCGGACATGGGGATCTTCCAGGGGGGCGGATACAGCAGGGCAATGCGCACGACGGACTCCCGGTATTGTAGCGGAGCATGGCTAGAAAGGATCGCCGCGCGAAGGAGCTCGCCGAGCGCAAGCGCAGGAAGAAGGTCGGCTCGGCCGCCGCGACCGAGGACTACGCGTGGATGGCGGGGCTCCTGCCGCGCGGCGCGGGCGCGGGGACCGGGTGCGTGCTGGAGGTGGGGACGGCGAAGGAGGGGACGTCGGCGCTGACGGAGCGGGGCTGGCGTGTCGTGCCGGTGGAGACGGGGGCGGTGCTCGCCCAGGGGGATTTCGCGGGGGAGCCGGTCGACGTGGTGACGTGCTGGCTGCTCGACCTGCGCGCCGCGAAGCCCGAGGTGCTGGAGAAGCTCCGCGCGATGGGCTTGCGGACGCCGGACGAGCATCGCCTGGCGGTGCAGACGCTCGTGTACCGGCTGGCGGACCGGGTGCTCCGGCCCGGGGGCGTGCTCCAGGTGGTGGACCGGATGCTGGAGCCGTTCGGGGAGTCCCTGGCGACCGGGATGATGCGGCTCCAGCGGGCGCAGGCGAAGGGGACGCAGCTCGAGTTCGCGTCGATCGACGCGAGGCCGGACGCGGGCGGAGCGCTGGTCTCGGTGCGGTCGCGGAAGGGCGCGTGACCGGAGGGGTGACGTCGCTCGCTCGCGGCGGTAGAAACGTGGCCCTCGAACGAGGGGTGCGACCATGGATGGTGCGGCGGAGGAGCTGGACGTCGTTCTGGTAGGCGCAGGCATCATGAGCACGACCCTCGGGGTCGTCCTGAAGGAGCTCCGTCCCGAGCTGCGCGTCGGGATGTTCGAGGTCCTCGAGAAGGAAGGGCAGGAGAGCTCCAGCGAGTGGAACAACGCCGGCACGGGCCACGCGGCCCTGTGCGAGCTGAACTACACGCCGGAGCGCGCCGACGGAAGCATCGACATCTCGAAGGCGCTGACGGTGAACGTCGAGTTCGACCTCTCGCGGCAATTCTGGGCCCACCTCGTCAAGAAGGGCGCCATCGAGTCGCCGCAATCGTTCCTCCACGCGTGCCCGCACATGAGCTTCGTGCGGGGCGCCGACAACGTCGCGTTCCTGAAGAAGCGGCACGCCGCCCTCACCGCGCATCATCAGTACCGGGGCATGGAGTACACCGAGGACCGCGGCACCCTGGCCGAGTGGGTTCCGCTCGTCATGGAGGGGCGCGACGCGAACGAGACCGTCGCGGCCACGCGCATGGTGACCGGGGCCGACGTGGACTACGGCGCGCTGACGACGAACCTCCTCCGGTCGCTCGAGGGGCACGAGGGCTTCGGCGCGTACTTCGCGCAGCGCGCGGTCAACCTGGAGCGCGAGGCGGACGGCCGGTGGCGCGTGGACCTGCGTGACCAGCGCAGCGGCGCCCGCCGCTCGGTGTTGACCAAGTTCGTCTTCCTCGGAGCCGGCGGCGGAGCCCTCCCTCTGTTGCAGAAGTCCGGCATCCCCGAGGGGCACGGGTACGCGGGTTTTCCGGTCAGCGGCATCTGGATGCGCACCGACGACCCGGAGGTCGTCGCGCGCCACGACGCGAAGGTCTACGGCAAGGCCTCGGTCGGCTCTCCGCCCATGTCGGTGCCGCACCTCGACACGCGTATCATCGGCGGGCAACGCCACCTGCTCTTCGGCCCGTACGCCGGCTTCTCCACGCGGTTCCTCAAGCACGGCTCGCTGACCGACATGTTCAAGGCGATCCGCCCTGACAACGTCGGCCCGATGCTGGCGGTCGCGCGTGACGACCTGGATCTCACCGAGTACCTGATCGGCCAGGTCCTCGAGTCGAAAGGCCAGCGGTTCGAGGCGCTGCGCGCCTTCTTCCCGCGGGTGAACGAGGGCGACTGGCGCGAGGAGGTGGCGGGGCAGCGCGTGCAGATCATCAAGCACGACCCGCAGCACGGCGGCGTGCTCGAGTTCGGAACCGAGATCGTGAGCGCCGCGGATCGCTCGCTCGTGGCGCTGCTCGGAGCGTCCCCGGGGGCGTCGACGGCGGTGTGGATCACGGTCGAGGTGCTCGAGCGCTGCTTCGGGCGCGAGCTGAAGGAGGGCGGGTGGGCGGCGCGGCTGAAGGCGATCATCCCGTCGTATGGCCAGTCGCTGACCGACGATGCGGACCTGTGCCGGCGCATCCGCGCGGAGACGGCGGAGGTCCTCCACCTTCGCAACGTGTGACCGGGCAAACCGAGGACGATCCCATGGCCATCCCGCTGATCCGGCTCTGCACGGGCGCCGACGGCCAGTCCCATGTCGAGCGGGGCGCGGTCGACCTGGCCGAGCTCGCGGGGGACTCGCATCGCTCGCGCTCGGCGACGGCC
>JBEKGQ010000828.1:0-3433 GCA_050012715.1 Polyangiaceae bacterium | reverse complement strand
CTACGGCCGGATGCCGTCCGAGAGCGGGTCGAGCTCACCCTGGGCGTCGTCGAGCCGTGCGCCGTGCGATGCAGCCGGGGCGCGCTCGCGAGCCTGGTGGGCAATCTCACGCGCAACGCGATTTCCCACATGGGCGACTCCCCCGTCCGTCGGGTCGAGGTGCGCGTCGTCGTCTACAAGGACCGGCGTCGCGTCGAAGTCGCGGACACGGGACCGGGCGTGCGGCCATCGCTCGGGCAGTCGATCTTCGAGCCGTTCGTGCGGGGCGACACCCGACCCGACGGCGTGGGTCTCGGACTGGCCACCGTGCGACGGCTCGCCGAGGCTCACGGGGGGCAGGCGGAGTTTCGCTGCGCGCCGGGCGGAGGGAGCGTCTTCTGGTTCGACATTCCCGTCGCCGGAAATGGGAAGCGCTTCTGGCTCTCGACGCTCGAGCGACGCTCCGTCTGAGGAAGCTACTTGTCGCCGCCGCCCGTGGGAGGCGTACCCTCTTCCTCGGGCGACCCCCCCGCGGTGGGCGCCGCCGCGCCGGCGCGGCCGGGAAGCTGGAGCGGGCGCCCGGGAGTGTGGGTCTTCAGCTCACGTGGCCGCTGCAATTCTTCGAGTCGCCGCTGCTCTTCCACTTCGTCGAACGACTGACGGATGTCCTCGAGCAGACCGGTGGTTCGGGAGTAGTCCTTCGGTGCTTCGTACTCATTTTGCTCTGCGAAGACGAAGTAGTGGTCCAGAAACTCCTGACGCTCTTGCATCTTGCGTTCGAAGATCGTTCGCAGATCGTCCTGCTCGCGCACGATGTAGGGTGTGAGGACGAGAATGAGGTTGGTCTTCTGTAGCGAGCTGCTTCGTGAGCGGAAGAGGGCTCCGATGACCGGGATGTCACCGAGGAGGGGGATCTTCGTGTCCGTTCTCGCGACGAAGCTCCGCGTGAGGCCGCCGATGACGACCGTCTGCTGATCCTTGACCACGAGCTGGGTGCTCGCGGTGCGCTTCGCGAACGGCACGGCGCCGAGCGACCCCAGCGGCTGCTGACCGGTGACGTCGCTGATCTCTTCGGACACCTCGAGACGCACCTCGTCCGAGTCGTTGACGTGGGGTGTGATCTTGACCTTGGTGCCGATGTCCTGCCGGGGGGCGATGCCGCCGCCGCCCAGGCCACCGAGGGCACCCAACGCTCCCGCGGCCCCGGCTGAGGCGCCCGTGCCACCCGGCAATCCACCGAATCCTGCGGAGTTCGTCTGGAGCGGGATGTTCTGACCGACGTTGATCTCGGCGGGGATGTTGTCCGTCGCCAGGATGTGCGGCGTCGTGAGGATGTCCGCGTCGTTGGTGCTCGCGAGCGCGTTGATGAGGACGCCGAAGGCGGGGATGGAGAAGCCGGTGCCGAGAAGGTTCTCGCTGCCGGGGAGACCCGGACCGCGTATGCCGAGCGCGAAGGCATTGAGCGTCGAATCCGTGGGACTCGGCAGGAGGATGGAACGGAAAGGGTTCAATCCACCGTAGAGCAACGTCTGCCCGGCCGTCGAACCGATGGTCGTGCTCGGCGCCGCGCCCCCGTTGAACGCCATCCCGAACTGATTCTCGCGATCGATGGTCAGATCCATGACGACCGCCTCGATGAAGACCTGGCGGCGGGGCATGTCGAGCCGGTCGATGACCGTCCGAAGGTTGGCGAAGTCGCGCAGACTCGCGGTGACGATGATGGAATTCGTGGCCTTGTCCGAGCTCACCTTCACGCGCGACTCGAAGATCTCCAGCGGCGCGTTGCCGACGGCCCCTTTCGAGGCGCCGCCGGCCGCGGGAGCCGCCCCACCGGCTGCCTGCGCGCCCGTGATGACGTCGTTCAACGTCTTGCCGAGCTCCACTGCGTCCGCGTGCTGCAGCATCACGACGTGGACCTCGCCCTCGCCGACCTTGGTGGGCACGTCGAGCCGCTTGACGAGCTCGAGGACGCACGCGTAGGCGCGCTCGGTGGCGATGATGACGAGCGCGTTGCTTCGGTCGTCCGCCAGAATCTTCGAGATGTGCGAGTCGCTGCCGAGGGAGGCTCCGGGGCCCGTCGCGGCCTTCTCTCCTCCTTTTCCGCCTCCTCCTCCGCTCGAGCCGCCTTTGAGGTCGAACACTTCGTCGAGGCGCTGCGCGATGTCAGCCGCGCTCCCGTAGTGGATGGGCTCGATCCAGACCTGGTCGCCCGTGCCGGGGATGTCGACGTCCTCGAGCAGGCGCATCATGCGCTCGATGTTCGTGCCGGTATCCGTGACGATGAGGAGGTTGCCCGGACCGTAGACGACGATGTCGCCGTCCTTCGACTTGAAGTGGCCGAGGACGTTCGCGACCTCCTCGGCGTTCACGTTGCGCAGCCGGTGCATGCGCGTGATGTAGCGATCCTCGGCCGGGCCCCCTCGACCCACGACGTCGAGCGGCGCGCCCATCTTGGCGTCGGGCGAGTCGATGATCTTGTAGAAGCGCCCGTGCGGGATCACCGTCAGGCCGTTCGCCTCGAGGATCGAGAGGAACGCCTGGTACGCCTCGGCGACCGTCACCTTCTGCGGCGAGAAGACGGTGGCCTTGATGCTGCGCACCTTGCCGCCGAAGATGAACCGTTTGCCGGTCAGCTCGCCGATGACGCGGACGAGCTCCGGCAGGTCGACGTCCTCCAGCGAGAACGAGACGCGCTCGCCGCCGGCTCGCGGCTCGAGCTCGACGCCCGGCTCGAACGCTACGAGACCCGGGCGCGGCTGCGCGGTCGCGACGACGCCGGTCAGCGCAATCGTCGCGTTGCAGAGAAGCAGGGTCGTGGTCGCTCGGGCTCTCATCGTCAGCGCACGGCTGCGCGTCACTCTCAGCCAACGCTGGAGTGTTGCACCTCCGTGCAAGGTGGAGGGCCGGCTCGTCCGCCAGAAACGACCGGCGGTATGGTTCGTCCGCGCCGAGGGTGACGAGTCGGCGCAAGTCGGTCTCTCGCACCGGCCTCAGCGCAGCGCGGTGCAATCCGATCCTGACCGGCGGGGGCGAGCCGCCCTGGAACGCCACCGGGTCCTTGAGTGCGGTGGCCTGCGACCGGCTGTAACAGTGTTTCGTTACACGACTCGCTCGCGGAGCACGGTGCGCTTGCTCCGGCGAGCTACACCGCTCACATGCGGCGGTCCTTCTGCGGCAGAGGATGGAAGCCGCCGCGCCGCGTGCGCTGGGTCGGTCCACATGCACGTGCGCCGCACGGAAGGCATACGAATTGCGTCCAATGGTTGCGGATGCACCAACGCCACCAGCAACCTCGCCCGCTGTTCGCGCTCCTTCTCGTCGTCCTTTGCGCGTGCACGGGTGCGCGCGGCGAAGGCGAGGCGCCACGCGAAGCGGGAGAGGTCGACGGCACTCGTGCGAGTGGCCCGATCGACGACGGCGCCTCGCGTTCGGATGGCGAGGACCCCGCGGTGCC
>JBEKGQ010000827.1:0-3439 GCA_050012715.1 Polyangiaceae bacterium | reverse complement strand
GGCGTTGCGGGGCGCGTTCCCGAGCCTGGAGAAGGGGACCCGCGTCGCGGTGCTCCTGCGGGTCGGGTACGCGCCGCCGCCGACGACGCTGGCGAGGAGGTTGCCGCTGGCGGACAGCCTCGCGACGGCGCCGGAAGTGGAGAAACAGGGAGACTAGGGAGTTGCGGGGATGGGAGGGGGAGGCGAGGCGGGAAGGGGAGCGTGCCCGGGGACGTGGACGCAAACGCCTCGTCGAGCACGTGCCCGTGCACCGTGTACGTAGACGGTCACAGCCACGGGGACGCGAACGCGCACGTGGACGGGGGCATGCCGTTCTTGTCCTGCCGAGCGCTGCAAGCCGCTGATCGTGTCAAACTGACTGCGGGCTCCGATCAGTCGCAAGCGCATGCAACGACCTTCACCTATCGCCACGCGCATCGGTGTCCTCGTTCTGCTCGGGCCCAGCTGTGCCCACAACGTCGATTCGCCGCGCTTACAATCCCAGGTGTCACCGGCTCCGCCGAAGGTCGGCCTCGATAGCACACCCGGATCGACCGACAGCGCTTCGTCCGCCGCTCCCTTGCCACCACCGGCGCCCACTCTGCGTCACTACCCGCAAGGGAAAGCCATGGTCGTGACCGGGACCGTGTTGGGCGGCACGGTTCCCGGCTGGAAGTTCTGGACCGACGACCCCGACGAGTACGCCATCGGCGTCGATGACGCGGTCGAGCACGACGGTCATGCGACAGGCTTTTTGCGGTCGCTCGTCGAGCAGCCTGCGATGGGTGGACGAGTCGAGCTGCGTCGATCGCTCAATCCGGCGCGGTACCGCGGCAAACGCCTGCGTGTGCGAGCCCTGATCAAGGCTGACCGCGTCGAATGGGCGGCGCTCTCCGGGTCCGTTGAAGTCGGGTGCAACCCGGACTTCCATGACGACGAGATCCGTGGCTCCAGCGACTGGACGCCCCACGAGATCGCCCTCGACGTGTGGGCGGCGACCCGCGCCATCGAGTACGAGGTCAGGCTCTACGGCGGTGGGCAGGTGTGGATCGATGGCGTTCGCGTTGACGTCGTGGGGGATGCCACGCCTCCAAGCACCGGCGCACGCACCGGGGCAGACCACGGGTGCTGTACGAAAGGCGATCTCCCCTATTAGGGCAGTAGCTCACCCTCCGAACGCGACCATCGCCGCCTCTCCGATGCGCCGGTAGCCGAGGCGCTGGTAGATCGCGTTGGACGTCGGGTTCGACAGGTCCGTGTACAGCGTGCAGAAACGGCTCCCCCCCGCGAGCGCCCGCGCGCTGACCGCCGCGACGCACGCCGACGCGTAGCCGCGGCTGCGCCGCTCCGGCGGCGTGTACACGAAGGACACGCGGATGCCGTGGCGCGTCGCGCCCTGCAGCGACGCCATCGAGACGGGGGCGCCGCCGTCGTCCCACAGGAACAGCGCGCCGCCGGCGATGCGCGTCGCCGCGCTCCGCCGCAGCACCTCGCCCTCCTGGGCCGGCAACCGCGCGTCCACCGCGAAGCCCGCCATCCACGCCGCGACGAGCTCCACGTCGTCCGCCCGCGCGAGGCGCAGCGCGCCGGGCGCCGGCGATGCGGGAGGCACGACCCGCGTGAGCTCGTAGAGCCCCTGGGTCATCGTCACCGACGACGTCACGCCGCGCACACCGCACCAGCGCTCGGCGAACGCGGCCGCGGTCTCGCCCGGACCGGTGACCCCCGGGAGCTCCGCGCCACGGGCGACCAGCGCGTCGACGAGGACGTCCATCGCCTCGTCGGGGACGCGCGAGAGCAGCAGGTTGAACGGCGGCGTCCGGAGCGCCACCGCGACCGGACCGGCCGCCGCGTCGATCGAGAGCCACGTCGGCGGCGAGGGCATGGACGCGGGAGGCGACGCGCAGAGGCCCAGGATCAGGCCGTTCTCGGCCTCGCTCTGCTCGAGCGCCGCGCCGGCGTGCGCGAGCAGCGCCGCCGCGGTCGGGTGGTCGAGGATGCGCAGCGCGCTCACTTCTTGCGGCCCTCCTGGTCGTCGGGCTGCGTCGGCTGCGCGTTGTCGAGGGTGGGCGGCGGGGCGGGCTCCACGGGCAGAACGGAGCCCGAGGCCGACGCCGACGCGGGCGGCACGAGGTGGAAGTCGTCGGTGCCGCGGATGGGCTCGGGCTTCTTGCGAAGCATGAGGAATGCGACGATCGCGACGACGACGATGACCGTGCCGAGGAGGAGCAGCGGCAGGAAGGTGCGGTTGCGCCAGCGCTCGTAGCGCGCGTAGTACTTCTCCTTGAAGCGCAGCACCCGCTTCTTGACGTGCTCGGCCGACACGCCCGCGAGCGCCGCGATCTGCGCATACGTCAGCTCGCCGTCCGACCAGACGAGCATCCAGCCGTAGGTCTCCTCGTCGCGCGGGTCGTTTGCGATGGCGCTCTCGATGTACCGGTGAAAGAGCAGGCCCTCGAAGCGCCCGTCGACGACCTCGGGATCGTGGGACGGGTCGGCGCTCGCCTCCTCGTCCGGGACGTACTCGCCCGCCTCGTCCTGACGCAGGGGCGGCCCCGGCATGCGCCCCTCGTACTCCTTGCGGAGCTTGCGCTGCTCGAGGTGGTCGGCGATCCGCCGCTGGCAGACGGTCTTCACCACTGCCCAGAGCACGCCCGGCTCGTCGGAGTCGGGCCATCGCACCTTCTCGATGCACTCCTGCAAGGCGTCCTGTGCCACCTGCTCGCTGTCGTCGGGCGGAAGCCTCCGTTTCGTCCGGCGGAAGACCCAGGCGCTCACGTCCTTGCGCGACAGGAACGCGCGCACCGCGGGACGGAGAGGCGGTGGCGGGGGAGGGCTCGAAGGCGGCGGGGGATCGTCGTCGTCGAGGGGCATGCGGACCGGCGGCGGCGAGGATGGACTCGCCCGGTGAGCGACGCAAGCCGAGACCATGGGGCCCGCGACGTGGAGTGTCCGTGCCACTCCGCGGCGGAGTGGGACGTGGCTCGAGGCCATGGCGTCGTCTCTCGGTCGGAGGGAGGCAACCATGGGTGGGTAGGGTGGCGTCTCTCGACCGGAGGGAGGCGTCCATGGGTGGGTATGGCGGCTTCTCTCGACCGGAGGGAGGCAACCATGGGTGGGCATGGCTGCGTCTCTCGGCCGGAGGGAGGCGTCCATGGGTGGGCATGGTGGCGTCTCTCGCCCGGAGGGAGGGGTCCATGGGTGGGCATGGCGGCGTCTCTCGGCCGCAGGGGGCCATCCCTGGCGATGCTGGATGCGGCTCTTCGTCGCATGGAGGAATCCCTGGGCGGCGATGGCCGCGGTCCTCGCTCGAAGCGGGGTTCCGTCGTGGTGGATCCATGCGGCTCTGGCTCGCGCCGGGCCATCGCTTCGTAGGGATGGACGCCCCAATCGACGAAAAGTGATCCCCACCGAAAAATAGTTGTCCCCTTTTTCGCCCCTCGACCGGACTGCATCAGCA
>JBEKGQ010000826.1:0-3442 GCA_050012715.1 Polyangiaceae bacterium | reverse complement strand
GGTCGACGTCGGCGCCTGGCGCGAGCGCATCCTCGGGCGCCTGGAGGCGCGAGGTCTCACCGTCGACTCGGTCGAGTCCGACTGACCCCGCTCAGGCTTCGGCGAGGACGCGCATCACGTTGCCGCGCAGGATCTTGCCGATGGTGCGGCTCGGGATGCCGGCCGCGAGCAGCGCGTCGGTCAAGAGCGGCAGCCCGCGGGGATCGGCGAGGTCGCGGGTGGGGATGATGAAGCCGTCCCAGTCGCTGCCGAGCGCCGGGGCGTCCTCGCCCACGACGTCGAGGATGTGCTTCATGTGCCTTACGACCGGCTCGAGCCCGTCGCCACCGACGTACCGCGGGCAGAAGATGACGCCGACGACGCCGCCCTTGTCGGCGACCGCGCGGAGCTGGTCATCGTCGATGTTGCGCCAGTGCTCGAAGGCCCCGAGGACGCCGGTGTGGCTCACGATGGGCGGGCGCGTGGCCACCGCGCACGCGTCGAGAAAGCCGCGGCGGTTGATGTGGGCGAGGTCCACCAGCACGCCCGCCCCCTCGCAGCGCCGCACGAGGTCGTACCCCCAGGGCGTGAGACCGCGTTCATCGCTCCGCCCGCGACCGTAGGCGGGGAACCCGGCCTCGTTCGCGCTGAAGTGCAGGAGGCCCACGTAGCGCACCCCGCGGCGCGCGAACCGCTCGAGCTCGTCGAGGTTGCCTTCGAGCGCGTGCGCCCCCTCGATGCCGAGCAGCGCCCCGATGGCCCCGTCGCGGCGGCACGCCTCGATCTCGGCCGCCGTGCGCACGAGGCGGATCGCCCCCGGGTGACGCTCGATCATCTGCCCCAGCGCGTCGATCTGCTCGTGGACGATCTGGGCGAGGCCCCGCATGCGCTTGGCGATGGGGAGCGAGACGAGGCCGAAGAACTGCGCCCCCATCCCGCCGTCGCGCATCCGCGGGAGATCGACGTGACCGCCGAGGGCGGCGCGCCACAACGGAGGCTCGTGCCGGGCGTGCAGGTCGTAGCCGATCCAGCGCGTCCACATGAGCGTGTCGGCGTGGAGATCGATGGCCGGGAACTCGGCGTGAATCGCCTGCGCGTCGCTCGAGCCCTGCATGCCTCGTTGCCTGTACTGGATAGCACACGCCGCCGCGCGGACGGGCGCGATCGCGGCGCAGCGACCGTGCTAGAAAACGTCTCCTCCGATGGGTTCGCCGCGCCTCCCGCCCCGGCTGGTCGACAGCGTGCTCGAGCTCGTGGGGGACACGCCGCTCGTCGCGATCGTGGCGGTCGGGGGCCCGGAGCCGCGCGCCAGGGTGTGGGCGAAGATGGAGCAGGCCAACCCGGGCGGCTCGGTGAAGGACCGCATCTGCCTCGCGATGATCGAGGAGGCCGAGCGCACGGGGAAGCTCGGGCCCGGCGGCGTGGTCGTCGAGCCGACGAGCGGCAACACGGGCATCGGCCTGGCGCTCGTGTGCGCGGTGCGCGGGTACCGCTGCATCCTGGCGATGCCCGAGAGCATGAGCCTCGAGCGCCGTCAGCTCCTGGAGGCCTACGGGGCCGAGGTCGTGCTGACGCCCGCGGAGGACCAGATGGAGGGCGCGATGGCGCGCGCCCGGGAGATCGCGCGGACGACGCCGGGGGCGTTCATGCCGCAGCAGTTCGAGAACCCCGCCAACCCCGCGGTGCACGCCGGCACGACGGCCCGCGAGATCATCGACGCGATGCGGCCGCTGTCGATCGACGCGTTCGTGGCCGGCGTCGGCACCGGCGGGACGGTGAGCGGGGTGGGGGAGGTGCTTCGCCGCGAGCTCTCTCCGCCGCCGCGCATCGTCGCGGTCGAGCCCGCGTCGTGCGCGACGATCTCGCGCGGGGAGCGCGGCCCGACGAAGATCCAGGGCCTCGCGGCCGGCTTCGTGCCGAAGAACTACCACCCCGGGGTCGTCGACGAGGTTCGCACCGTCTCGGACGAGGACGCGTGGCGCACGAAGACGGAGCTCGCCCACCGCGCGGGGCTCCTCGTCGGGATCAGCGCGGGGGCGGCGGTCCACGCCGCCCTCACCGTCGCCGGGGAGCTCGGGCCCGGCAAGAACGTCGTCACCGTCCTTCCCGACACCGGCGAGCGCTACTTCAGCCTCGAGGAGTACTTCCCCGTGGAGGCCAGGCCGTGAGCCGCCGGGAGGCGCGTGTGCTGCTCGTGGGGGTGGGCGGGCTCGGCTGCCCCGCGGCGATGGCGCTCGTGCACGCCGGGGTCACGCGCCTGGGCCTGTGCGACGACGACGCGGTGGAAGCCTCCAACTTGCACCGCCAGATCCTCTTCCGCGAGTCGGACGTCGGGAGCCCGAAGATCGACGCGGCGGCGCGAGCGTTGCGGGCGATGGCGCCGGGGCTCGAGCTCCGCCTGCACCCGACGCGGCTCCTGCCGGACACCGCCGCCGCGCTCGTCCGCGACTACGACCTCGTCCTCGAGGGCTCCGACAACTTCGCCACCAAGTTCCTCGCCGCCGACGCGTGCGCTCTGGCCGCAGTTCCGGTGGTCCACGCCTCGGCCGTGCGCTGGGTCGGAACGGCGCTCGCGGTCGGTCCGCGCGCTCGCCCCTGCTACCGCTGCCTGTTCGAGGACGTCCTCCCCGCCGCCGACGCGCCGAACTGCGCGGAGGCGGGCGTGATGGGCCCCGTCGTCGGGGTGGTCGCGGCGGCCCAGGTCGACCGGGCGCTCGCGTTGCTCGACGGGCGCGACGCCGCCGGGGACCTCGTGACGTTCGACGGCCGGACCGGGGCCCTGCGCCGCCGTCGTCTCTCGCCTCGCCGCGATTGCCCCCTCTGCGGGGACGCCCCGCGCATCCGCCGCATCGAGCCCGAAACGTACCTTTCCCCCGCCTGCGCGGGCTGACCGGAGACAGAGAGCCATGGAGACGATCGTCCGAATCCCCACCCCCCTTCGAACCCTCACCGGCGGCGCCGACGAGGTGACCGCCTCGGGCGGCACCGTCGGTGACGTCATCGAGGACCTCGAGCGAAGGCACCCCGGCATCCGCGACCGTCTCCTCGACGAGAAGGGCGTCCGGCGCTTCGTGAACATCTACGTCGGCGAGGAGGACGTGCGCTTCCTCGACGGCCTGAAGACCGCGCTCAAGACCGGCGACCAGATCAGCATCGTCCCCGCGATCGCGGGAGGCTGAGCGGCGCGACATGGATCGCCACGCGCGACAGGCCCAGCTCGCGGGCGTAGGCGCCTCGGGCCAAGCGCGGATCCGTCGCGCCACCGCGGAGGTGCGCCTCGAGGGGCTCGCGGCCGACGTGGCGGCGCGGTACCTCGCGGGCGCCGGGGTCTCCGGCCTTCGGGTTCGCGCCGAGGAGCTGGCCGCGGGCGCGCGGGCCCTCGACGCGAGCGTGCGCGTCGAGGTGGACCCGTCGCTCGCGGTGGTGCTGGACCCGGTGGACCTCGACGACCCGTCGGCGCGTG
>JBEKGQ010000825.1:0-3451 GCA_050012715.1 Polyangiaceae bacterium | reverse complement strand
CGTTCCGCACACGTGCGTCGTCGTGTTGCACGCTAAGCCCGCGGGTCAGTCCGTCGCGACGTTGCAGCCGCACGTACCGCTCGACTCGCACGCAGAACCGCTGGCGTTGCCGACGCAGCTGGTGCACGAGCCGCTGACTCCGCAGGCGCCCGGCGCGTTGCCGGGAGCGCACGTTCCACCGTTGCAGCAGCCCCCGTTGCACGCGGTCTGTCCGGCGCCGCACGCCGTGCTGCACGTGTGCGTTGTCGTGTTGCAGGCGCTCCCGGTGGGGCAGTCGGTGGCCGCGTTGCAGCCACACGTCGGCGTCGCGCCGGTCTCGCACACGTGCCCGATCGGGTTCCCGGTGCAGTCCGCGCAGATGCCGGCCGCGCCGCATGCGTTCGACGCCGTGCCGGCGACGCACTGGGTGCCGCTGCAGCACCCGGCGTTGCACGCGGTCTGGCCCGCGCTGCCGCACGTCGTGCTGCAAGTGTGCGTCGTCGTGTTGCAGGAGTCGCCGGTGGGGCAGTCCGACGCCGCGTTGCAGCCGCACGCGAGGGTGGATGCGATGCATACGGACCCGGCGGCGTTTCCCTGGCAGCTGACGCAAGCGCCGGATCCGCCGCACGCGGTGTTGCTCGTGCCGGGCTGGCACGAGTTGCCGGACCCGCAGCACCCGGCCGTGCAGGGTGAGGCCGGTAGCGAGCACGAGAAGGTGCAGAGGTCCGTCGTCGTGTTGCAGCCCGCGCTGTTCGCCGGGCAGTTGGCGCTGGTGGCGCACCCGCATTGCCCCCCGCCGGTCACGACCTCGCAGGCGTTGCCGCTCGTGCCGGCGGTGAAGCCCGCGGTGCAGCTCGCGCAAAGGCCTCCGTTGTTCCCGCAGGACGCGGTGTCCGTCCCGACCTGGCACGTGCCCCCCGTCGCCGCGGAGCAGCAACCCCCGTTGCAGGGCTGCGACGTGCTGCAGCTGGTGGTGCACGTGTTGGTGGTCGTGTCGCACGCCTCGTCGGCGGGGCAATCCGCGGCGGTGAGGCAGCCGCACGCGTTCGACGGGGTGCCGACCACGCACGCCGAGCCGCTCGCGTTGCCCGTGCACGACGCGCACGTCGCCTGGCCGGTGTTGCAGGTCGTGGCGGCGGTTCCGGCGTTGCACGACCCGCTCGTCGTGCAGCAACCCCCGTTGCATGCGGTTTCCTGTGGGGCGCCGCACGCCGTCGTGCACTGCCCCGCCACCGTGTCGCACGCCATGTCGCTCGGGCAATCGGTGGCGCTGACGCAGGAAGGGCCATCGGGCGGGGCGTCCACGCCGGCGTCCATGCCGGCTTCCACGCCGACTTCGGTCGCGTCCTCGGCGGCGTCCGCGTCGTGGGCGCCAGCATCGACCATGGCCGCCTCCGCGCCCGTGTCGAAGTCGAACGATGCCTCGAAGGTGGTGCCGTCGACCGAAAAGCTGGCGTCGTTCGACGTGCTCTTCGTGGAGCCGCCGAAGTTGCAGCCGGCCGCCGCCGTGACGATCGAGAGACCGATCGCGGCCGCGATGGGCCCCCCCCACACGAACCCCTGCCCCATGGGCGTCCATATAGCAGAGAGATGCCGGCGGGCATCGCGGTCGCTCCCCGGTCGCTACTTGGTCCGCCGGAGCACGGCGCTGCCGCTCGTGAAGTACACGTCGGTCGCGTCCACCGCGATGGCCCCCAGTGGCTCGGTCGGTGCGGCGGGCACGAGGAGCTCCGGCGCCGCGCTGCCGTCCTTCCTCGCTCTCTGCACGCCGGCCTTCGATGTCCAGTACACGTACGTGGCGTCGAGGGCATACGCGCTCTCGTCACCGACCCAGGAAGGCTCGAAGCCGTTCACCACGGTGGCGGCCGCGGCTACGGCGGCGCTCTTGTCGACGCGGACCAGGCGGTTGCCGGCGGTCCAGTACACGTAGGCGTCGTCGAGGGCCAGCGTCGTGTGCTCGTCGGGCCACGCGAGATCGCTCGCCATCACCGTCGACGCGCCGCCCGCGAGCGGCAGACGCAGCACACGCCCTCGGCCGCCGGCGGCGAGCGTGGCCACGTAAGCCGAGGTCGCGTCGATGACGAATCCGAGGACGCGGCCGAGGTCGCGGGCGACGACCGACGGCGCGCCGCCGGCCGCCGGCATCTTCACCAGTCGATCGAGCGGCAGCCTCTCGGGCCGTGTCCGGCTCACGGGCCCGCTCTCGAGCCAGTAGAGCCACGTCGCGTCCGCGCCCGCGCCCCGGACCTCGACGTCGCGCGTGGGCAGCCGGAAAGGCGCAGCGCCGCTCGTCGACACGGTGGCGACCGTCGCGTCGACGAACCAGTACACGGTGGCTTGCGGCGTCGAGGGCTGCTCCACTTCGTCGCTGGCCGTGACGAGGATGCGCGTGCCGCTGCGAGCGAGCCACGGGCCGACGCCGGGCGCGATGTTGCCGGTGGAGTGCTCGAGCCCCCGGTCGTCGAGGCGGCGCGGGTCGCCCCCGGCCTTGGGGATAGAGACGACGACGCCGGCGAAGAGGTACACGTTCGTGTCATCGAGGAGCATCGCCGCCACCTGGTCGACCGAACCGATGCGCACCGGTCCGCGGGGTGCGGGAGAGACGACGCTGGCCGCCGCCGTGTCGAGGGCGGAGGTGACGGCGACGGGGGGGCCCGCGCCGGGCGTCGCGGTCGTCGAGCCCGCGGGGCCGTCGCCGGTGCGGCAGCCCGTACAAGCGGCAAGGAGGAGCGCGGACGCGGTGAGGGCCAGTGAGGACATTGCCGCACCGGCGGCCTCAGGCCCCCTTGCCGAGGAACTCCTTGATCGAGCCGACGATCGCGTCCTTGTCGCGGATCTCGCTCGTGATGACGCGCTCGTCCTTGCCGAAGTGCTCCCGCAAGTCCTTGATGAACTGCCCGGAGCCGTAGGGGCTCTCGACCTGCCCGTACGCGAACATGTTCACTCGCGGGAGGACCTTGGTCTTCAGGAGGTCGACGCAGAGGAGCGTGTCATCCATCGACCAGTTGTCGCCGTCGGAGAAGTGGAACGGGTAGATGTTCCACTCGTCGGGCGGGTAGTGGTCGTCGACGAGCTGCGAGCAGAGCTTGTAGGCGCTCGAGATCATCGTCCCACCGCTCTCCCGCGTGTGGAAGAACGTGTCGCGGTCGACCTCGCGCGCGACCGCGTCGTGGATGATGTAGCGGCTCTCGAGGCCCTTGTATTGCTTCTGCAGCCACGCATCGATCCAGAAGCTCTCGATGCGGACGATCTCCTTCTGCTCGTCGCCCATCGAGCCGGAGACGTCCATCATGTAGATGATGACCGCGTTGGCGACCGGCTCCGCCTCGGTCTTCCAGCTCCGGTAGCGCTTGTCGGTCGGGATGGGGACGACGGTGGGGTTGCCGGGCGCGTAGGTGCCCATCGCTATCTGGCGCTTCAGCGCCTCGCGGTACGTGCGCTTGAAGTTGCGGAGCGACTCGGGCCCGACGCG
>JBEKGQ010000824.1:0-3459 GCA_050012715.1 Polyangiaceae bacterium | reverse complement strand
GACGCGCTCGCGCCGGTGCGCATCCCGAAGGACCTCGCGCGACGGCTCAACGTCGCGCTCGGGAGCCCGCTGGCTCCCGCCGAGGAGCTGGGCCGGCGCGAGCAAGCGCGCGGACGCCTCGCCGCGCTCCGCGCGCAGGGCGGCAAGGGCCAGCGCCTGCAGCGCGAAGCGGCGCCGGTGCTCGTGTACTTCGAGAAGGACCGGAACGTCCGCGAGCTCGTGCGGATCGAGGAGCTCCTGACCGCCAAGTCGATCGCGTGGAAGCGCCTCGACGTGAGCGGCGACGACGCGACGCTCGACTTCGTGACGCTGAAGGCCGGCTGCAAGCGGGACGATCTGCCGGTCGTCTTCGTGGCCGACCGCGCCTTGGGTGGCTACGAGGCGCTCGTGCGCTCCGACGTCTCGGGCGAGCTCGCCAAGCTCGTCTACCCGGCGTGACCGACGCTCTCCCGATCGCCTCGTTCAAGCTCCAGCTCGCCGAGCAGCGCGTCCGGATCGTGCCCGCCGTCGACGCCTCAGGCTGCCCGTTCGCGGGACCGGGCGTCGACCTGGTCGGCGAAGAAGCCGCTTCGACCTTCGCCCTGGCGGCTCCGGTGCTCGGGTGGCTCGAAGCGCGCGAGCCAGTCCGCGTACGCTCGCTGTCGCTCGACGTCGGCCGCCGTCGGCTCCTCGCCACCGTCGAAGCCGGCCGAGGGGAGCGCCCCCGCGTCGTGAAGATCGACCCCCGAGTCGACGCGGCCTCGAGCGACGCGATCCTCGCGCTCGCCGCCCCCCTCCTCCGCCGCCTGGGAGAAGTCGCCGCTGTGAAGCTGGCCTCGCGTCCTGATGGGCAACATTCGATTCCGCGCCTCCGCGAGTAGGCTTTTGCAGTCGGAGTGCCAACGTTCAGCCACACGCAACCTCGCTGAACCCCGTGGCGGGGGTGGCTGCAGTGAGGCGCGATCGATCCAGTACCGGCGTCTCGATTGCCCACCCTCGGCGCCCTTCGCCCACCCTCAGCAGGACGAGGGCGCGCGGGCGAATTCGACACTGGTTCCGAGCCTTCCCAGGCGTCGCGCTTCCAGGCACATCGGCGAGCCGGGTTCCACGATGCGGCAGTCGTCCGGCCGCACCTCGTAGATGCGGCAGGGGTAGCGGCCAGGGATGGTCACGTCGAGGGCGCCGCAGCGCGCGCCATCGTTCCGGACGAATCGCCAGCCGGGGGGACGGTCGTCGAGCAGCGTCAGACGCCGGAGGATCTCCTCGCCGCCCGGATGCGCCAGCACGCGAGCCTCGTCCGTGTCGAGGAGGTGCACGGTGCTCGGGCCGTGGTGACAGCACCGCCCGCACGCGACGCAGTCGCCGCCGCTCGGGTCGGGCTCCCCTTCCACCGGCGCGAGCGGGCCATCGGAGTCAGCGTGCATCGATGGGCCACGGCAGCGGCGCGAGCTCGTCGGCGAGCCTGGCCAGCTTCGTCCTAACGACCGCCGCCGCCGGGCGGTCCGCGGGATCGCGGCGGAGGGTCGAGAACAGCAGCTCGACGAGCAGGGCGAGCTCGGGGCGCTTCGTCAGCGCCTTCAGCGCCGGGGGCAGTCCGTCGTGCGCGACGTGCATCGAGATCTGCGCCATCTCGGAGTCCGACTCGAAGAGCACCCGCCCGGTCAGCGTCTCGAAGGCGACGCAGCCGAAGGCGTAGACGTCGGCCTTGGCCGGCGACGGCTGGACGGTCCCATCGAGGGCGCCCCACACCTCCGGCGCGCCATAGGCACCCGTCGCGCAGCCGGGGCGGATGTGTTTCCCGGCGAGACCGAAATCGACGAGCACCGCCTCTTCGCCCCCGCGCATGACGACGTTCGAAGGCTTGATGTCGAGGTGCGCCACGCCCGCGGCGTGCATCGCCTCGAGCCCGCTGAGGACGTTCGTGAGGACGCCGACGGCGCGCGCGGTGTCCAGCCCGCGGTTCTCGATCAGCCGCTCTAGCGTCACCCCTTCGACGAGCTCCATCACGAGGATGGGCTTGGGCTTGCTCCCCGCGTCGAACGTCACGAACCTCGCCAGGTTCGGGTGCTGCGGGAGCGCGATGAGAGCGCTGGCCTCCTCGCGGAACATCTTCAAGAACTCTGCCTCCGAGAGGGCGCGCGCCGCGCTGGCCGAGTACTCGGGCACCTTCAGGGCGAGCTTCTCGGCGTCCGCATCGCCGCGGTCCTCGACGCGAGTGACGACGAAGACCGAGCCGACGCCTCCCGCGCCGAGCGCCCGTTGAACGTAGAATCCGCCCAGCGTGCGGCGGGGCGGCATCCACGCCGGGAGAGCCTCGGTGACCCGCATGCTGGTCCGATTCGGGGGCTTGCTTCCTTCGACCGGAATCTCGACGAGTCGCCACACCTGCGCGGCGACGATCTTCGCAATGGCCCGCGGAGCGCCGGCCAGGAGATCGTCGAGCGCCGCGGCGACGACGTGCTGTCCGAGGTACTTGTCGGCGCCGGAGAGCACGCGCGTCACCGCGACGGTCAAGCCGCGAGCGGCGCCGGGGACCGGCTCCGAGGTGGTGCGCTCCGGATCGAAGCGAGCGCGGGCGCCGGTCGCCATGTGCACGACCGACGACATCGCGGCCTCGAGCGATGTCACCGCCTCAGGCTCCGCGGTGCTATGCGGGGCGAGGTCGCGCAGGGCGATGGCGGACGCGAGCAGCCCCAGGGCTCCCGACAGGCGGACGAACGCGGTTCGCAGCGCCTCGATGCGTCCGGAGGCGTCGGGAGGGGCCAGGTCGCGGGTGAGCTCGTCGAAGGCGGGCAGCGCGGTGGCCGGGTCCGCGTCGAGGGCGCCCGCGAAGCGCGCGAATCGTTCGAGCACGTGGACGAGGTCGGGGTCCATGGACGCCTCGCCCACCGTCGCGAGCTCGGCGGGGTCGTCCACGCGTCGGGCGACCACGAGCAGCGCATCCGCCACGTCGCACGCCCCCACGCGCACGAGCGCGTCCAGCGCCCGCGCCAGCGCGGCGACGATCGTGCGGCGCACCGGAGACGGCGGATCGCGCTCGAAGCGTTCGACCAGCGCCCGGCCGATGCGAAGCCCACGCCGTCGCAGGCGGGCCGCGCGCTGCGCATCGTCGTCGTCGTCCCCCATGTCGCTGTCGACCAGATGAAGGAGAGCGCGCAGGCGCCGCAGCGAGAGCACCGGGTGGGGCGGACACGCCACCTCCTGCCCCGGCAGCGGCGTCGCCTCTCGCGCGAGGATCCACTCGGCCATCCGGTCCCGCAGCGGATCGAGCGCGTCGGCGGCGGTACGCGCGGCGTCCGCGCCCCCTCCGAGGAGGAGCAGCGACGCCAGCACGTCGCGCTCGAGCAGGCTCACGTCGAGGTCGCGCAGCACGGCGAGCGAGGTGCGCCGCGCCGCGGACCCAGCTCGCCCCTCCGCGGCGTCGTCCTCGGGCGCCACGGCCTCGAGGGCGAAGAGCGAGCCTTGCGCCGCGGCCAGGAC
>JBEKGQ010000823.1:0-3460 GCA_050012715.1 Polyangiaceae bacterium | reverse complement strand
CGCCGCGGAAGCGCTCCGCCGCGATGCTGAGGCCGTTCGAGGCGCTGTCGACGTAGGGGTTGTCGATCTGCCCCGGGTCGCCGGTGAGGACGATCTTCGTCCCGTCGCCGGAGCGCGTGATGATCGTCTTCACCTCGTGCGGGGTGAGGTTCTGCGCCTCGTCGACGATGATGAACTGCTGCGGCAGGCTGCGCCCGCGGATGTACGTGAGCGGCTCGACCTGGATCTGACCGCTCTCGAGCAGCTCGGCGTACGCACGCGGACCCTTGCGGGAGCCGGTCGAGAAGAGAAACTCCAGGTTGTCGAAGATGGGCTGCATCCACGGGTTCAGCTTCTCGTCCACGTCGCCGGGGAGAAAGCCGATGTCCCGGCCGAGCGGCATCACCGGGCGCGAGACGAGCATGCGCGTGTACGCCCCGTCCTCCATCGTGCGCTTCAGCCCCGCGGCCAGCGCCAGGAGCGTCTTGCCCGTGCCCGCCTTGCCCACCAGCGTCACCAGGCGAATCGACTCGTCGAGCAGGAGATCGAGGGCGAAGCTCTGCTCCTTGTTGCGCGGGCGCACGCCGAGGACGCCCTCGCGGGGGACCCGGAGGCTCACGATGGCGCGCTTCGCGCCGTCGTAGCGCCCGAGCGCGGTGTGCGACGGGTTCGTGCGATCGCGCAGCAGCAGGCACGTGTTCGGAGCCCAGGAGGGACCACCCTCGCGCGGCGTGACTCGCCCGTCGCGGAAGAAGGCGTCGACCTCTTCGCCGTCGACGTCGACCTCGATCATGCCGCTCGTCAGCTGCTCGAAGTCGACGCGCTGGTTCTCGTACGTCTGCGCGACCATGCCGAGCGCGTCGGCGCGGATGCGCAGGTTCGTGTCCATCGTGACGAACACCGTCGGCTGCCCGCTGTGCGTCTCGCGCACGTCGAACGCGGTCTGCAGGATCGCCTGATCCATCGCGGTGTGGTCGACGGCGCTCGGGAGCTCCAGCCGCTTGCTCGGCACGGCCACGCGCAGCGTGCCCCCGGAGTCGAGCGTCACCCCCTTGGACAGCGAGCCGCCCTTCTCGCGGAGCTCGTCGAGCACGCGGGCGATGGAGCGGGCGTTCCGGCCGCGCTCGGAGCCCTCGCGCTTGAACTGGTCGACCTCCTCGATGACGTAGATGGGGATGATGACGTTGTTGTCCTCGAACCGGAAGATCGCGTGCGGGTCGTGGAGGAGGACGTTCGTATCGAGGACGTAGTTCTTCTTCATGGTTCGATGGAGAGACGCCGGTCCGCGAGTAGTCGGGTGGCGCGCAGCGCGCAAGCCTGACGCCTCGGGGGGGCTATGCTCGCACGATGCTCCCCCGAGCGAGGCGCAGAACGAGCGGCGGAACGAGAAAGGACGGCGACGAGCGCCTCCTCACCTCGCGCCAGGCCGCGGAGCGGCTCGGGGTCAAGCTGGAGACGCTCTACGCCTACGTGGCGCGCCGCCTCCTCCACGGCGTCGCCAAGGACGGCGCGGGACCGCAGGAGCGAAGATACACCGAGGAGGAGCTGGAGGGCTTCCTGGCGCGGCGGCGATGGAGCCGCCGGGTCGTGAGCTCGGCGATCTCGTCGACCGACGGCGGGCGGCTCCTCTATCGGGGCCACGACGCGGTGGCCCTGGCCGAGCGGGCGAGCTTCGAGCAGGTCGCCTCGCTGCTCTGGACGGGGGAGCTCGGGGAGGGCGGCGAATGGCCGGAGGTCGAGGCAGCGCGCATCGAGGCGGCCGCCCGCGCGGCGAGCGCGGTCCCGGGTGCGCCCCCGCTCCTCCAGGCGCAGATCCTCGTCGCGGCCCTCGCGATCGAGGACGACACGCGCGGCCGGGTGGACGCGGTGGGGGTGCGCGCCACGGGTACGAAGCTCGTGACCCGTCTCGTGGCCGCGCTCGCCGCCGTGCGGGGGACCCGGATCGCGGCCTCGACGCGGGGGCCGATGGCGGCGCGGGTCCTGTCCGCCCTCGGCGGGAGCCCCGGTGCGGCCGCGGTTCGCATGACCGACCGGGCGCTCGTCCTGAGCGCCGAGCACGAGCTGAACGCGTCCACCTTCGCGGCGCGCGTCGCGGCGAGCACGGGGGCGGATCCGTACGCCGTCGTCGGCGCCGGCGTCGCGACGCTGAGCGGTCCGAAGCACGGCGGGATGACCGACCTCGTCGAGGCGGTCTTCCGCGGGGGCTGGTCGCCCGACGTCGACCCGCCGCTAGGCTTCGGCCACCCCCTCTATCCCGACGGCGATCCCCGTACCCCTCCCCTCCTCGCGGCCGCCGGCGAGGCCGCCCGGCGAGGCTCGGCCCTCGCGACGATCTTCGCGTGCGTGCACGCGATGGGCGCTCGCGGTCGACCGGCGCCCACGGTCGACGTCGGCCTCGCCGCCACGTCGCTCGCGCTGGGTCTCGCGCCCGGGCTCGCGAGCACGCTGTTCGCGCTCGGACGCACGGCGGGGTGGCTCGCGCACGCCATCGAGCAGTACGGCATGGGCGAGCTGATTCGCCCGCGCGCCCGGTACGTCGGACCGCGACCGGAGGAGGGCTGAGTGGCGGCGGAGCCGCCGACGCCGAGCACGGGGCTGCGGCGCGCCGTCGAGCAGCTCGTGCTCCTGGCCGTCCGCGAGGTGCAGCTCCTCGGGACGCTGACGCCGCTCGAGGCCCACCGCGAGCGGGCGCGTCTGGTCGAGGCGCTGCAGGCCGGCCGCGACGCTTCGCCGCGATGGACGTACGCGCGCGTGGCTCACGACGACCTGCGCCGGACGCTGGACGCCGCCGCGGACGCGCTCGCGGAGGAAGGCGAGACTCCGCTCGACCACCTCTACCGGGACCGGCTGCGCGAGCTCTCGCTGGAGGCGGAGCTGTGCGCGGCGGCGGGCACCGCGGAGCTTTCGCGCCTGGCGCGCGCGCGCTTCGCGGCGGGGAGCGCCCCCGCGGCGCGCGAGGCCTCGCAGCTGTGCAAGGGGTGGCTCGAGGAGCCCGCCGCGCGCGCGCCGGCGGAGACCGTGGCCAGCGACGATCCGGACCCCCGGTCCCTCCTGTCGCGCATGCGCGCCGAGGTCGGGCGGCTGCGCCTGCCGTTCACCGTCGTCGCCCAGCCTTCGCTGGCGCCTCTCGCCGCGACCGGGGACGGCGTCATCCTGGTGGCGCCGGGGCGTCGCGTCGCCGACGAGGACGCGGCCCGGACGGTGCTCCACGAGATCGAGGGGCATGCGCGCCCCCGCGCGCGCGCCCGCGAGGTCCCGTGCCCGCTCTTCCGCGCCGGGACCGCGGGCGGGGTCGACGATCAGGAGGGGCGCGCCCTCCTGCTCGAGGAGCGCGCGGGGCTGCTCGGGTCGCGACGGCGCCGCCAGCTCGCGGCCCGCCACCAGGCGTGCGAGGCGATGGCCGACGGTGCGACGTTCGCGGACGTCACGACGACGCTCACGCGCGTGCACGGGCTCGACGCGTTGCAGGCCGTGGTCGTCG
>JBEKGQ010000822.1:0-3461 GCA_050012715.1 Polyangiaceae bacterium | reverse complement strand
CGGAGCGCATGGCGCAGCTCCGGGACGCGGTCCAGGTCGATCGATTTGCTCACCAGCTCGAAGGCGATGCCCGAGGACGCGCCCTTCGGGAAGGCCCGCAGGTGGACGTGGGTCGGAGCCCCCGGCTCATCGACGACGACCGTCGCCTCGCCGCTCGGCTGCTTCGTGGGGGACAGCGCTCCCGAGGCGTGGATCGACGCCGACGGGACGTCGTTCCCCCCGACCTTGCCGCCCCGAAACTGCACCGCGGCTTGGCCGGAGACCGCGCCGTCGGCCTTCATGCGCGCGGACAGGGCGGCGGTCATTCCGAGGCGCGTGAGGGGCGCGGACGAGGCGAGCTCGTGGGCGTCGATGTTCCTGGCGACGAGGCTCACGCTCGCGGACTTCTCGTCGGCGACGGAGACCTTGCCCGAGAGGTCGAGGGAGGCGTCGCCGATCGCGGCGTGCGCCGCGACGTCGATGTCGGCCAGGGGACCGTGCGCCTCGACGTGCGCTCGCGCGGGACGCTCGATGGGCGAGGCCGGCCAGAGCGCACGGATGCTCCCGGGCGCCGCCGTCGGCGCGTCGACGACGGCGTCCACCCGGTCGTTCGCGATGGAGGCATTCAGCGTGTGCTCGATGCCGGCGGCGACCCCGGTCCAGGTCGCGTGGGCGTCGAGCTTCGCCTTCGGATCGGACGGATCGCGCACCGCGGCCTCGAGCGAGCCGCTCACGTCGGCGCCGTTCACGACGCGCCGGGCCGTGACCTTCGCTCGGGAGATGGCCCCTTCGAGCCGGTCCGGGGCGTACGTGAAGGACCCGCGGAAGTCGTCGATGTCGGCATCGATCGCCGGCGCGCCCGCCATCTTCCCGTGGACCCACGCGTGCCTCCAGGCGATGCTCGCGACGTCGAGGCGAAACCCGCGGGCGTCGGGATCCACCGGCGAGGCAGGCGCCGGCGTCTTCGGTGCAAACGTGTCGGCGAGCGCGGGCTGCCCCTCTTCGTCCGTGTCGAGGCGAACGTCGAGGGTGTCCGCGGAGAACGCCGACAGCTTGACGGTGAGAGGGTCCTTCGTCCCGAGGAGCGCGGAGCGCAGCGCCTCCATCGTCGCGACGCGAGCCCGCGCGCCCTTCACGACGAGCACGGGCCGGCCCGTGGGATCCTCGATCGTCACGTCGGCCCCGGAGATCCCGAAGAGGTCGAGATGGCGCAGCTCGTCGATGCGGACCCGTCCCTTGAAGGACGGCGCGAGGAGCCCGTTGACCTCGGTCAGCGCCAGCCGGCGCCCAGACGGCGTGTTCATGTGGAGGAGCACGCCGCCGACGACGGCGAGGAGGAAGACGATGAGCGTCCCGAGCGCGCCGCCGACGACCCGAAGGACGCGCATCAGTACGCCTGCCCGATGCCGATCGCGATGGCGAGCGGCACTCCGAGAATGCTCGGCTGCGTCCCGTTGACGGGATCCCCACCCGCGCTGAGCGGCGCGGCGGCGGCGTTCTCGTTCTTGTAGCCCAGGACCTGGAGCGGCTGGACGCGGTAGCCGATGTCGACCCGGATGGGGCCGACCGGCGTGTCGTACCGGGCGCCGACGCCGCACGAGAGGTGAAGGTGGCTGAGGCGGATGTCGCCCTCGTTCGGTGAGACGTCGCCCATGTCGCAGAACACGGACATGGACAGCGGGCCCGAGATGTCGGCGCGGACCTCGTTCTGGAGCTCCCAGAGCGTGTAGCCGCCGACGGGAAGGAAGCAGCTCTGGGCGCTGTAGTTGGCCTGCGCGGGGTCGCAGCCGAACTGGGCCTGCTGCGACGCGGTCCCCGGATTGAGGAACGGCACGACACCGTGGGGCGATACGCCGAGCAGCGGGAACCCGCGGTTCGTCACCGGGCCGCCGGAGAAGAACCCGCGGAAGTACATGATCTGCATGTCGTGCGTCAGCTGCGTGAGCTGGGTGCTGGCCGGCGTCGCCGAGCTCTCGAGCTCGGTGTTCCAGTCGCGGCCGTAGTTCGAGGAGAAGAGGAAGCCCACGGAGGCCCGCGTCGCAAAGGTCAGGCCCCGCGCCAGGGGGACGTAGGTGCGGACCTCGGGTTGCTCGCGGACGTCGGTCGCCGTTCCACCGAAGATGCCCCCGGCGACCTGGACGGTGTTGCCGATGTAGATGCCCGAGTGGGGCCGCACCGAATCGTCGCGGAGGTCGAGATGCGCGACGAGCTCCGGGAAGGAGAGCACCACCGTCTCGAGCGCGGGGTCGAGGCTCTGGACGTAGGCGAAGGGGTTCTCGACCTGGAACGTGTAGTCGAAGCTCACGTAGAGCTTCTTCCAGAAGGTGCGGTCGACGCCCACGGGCACCTTGATCTCGCGGTAGCCGACGACCGGAGCGCTGGCCGGAGGGTCCACCTCGACGAGCAGCGGGAAGACGTTGAACTGCGGCCGGATGAAACCGGTCGTGCGCGCCTCGAGGAAGCCGGGCTGCTTCAGCTCCGTCTTCAGCCACTCCTCGGGCAGGGGCTTCACCGGCCCCTTCAGGTTGTCGATCCGGACCGGGTAGAGGACGACGCCGGGCTTGAACGTCACCGCGAAGTCGCGCAGCCCCCCGAGGAAGTTGTGGTCCTCCCATCCGCCGACCAGGTGCACGTCCGTCTTGATCTCGTCGATCTCGACCCCGCCGCCGAGCGTGACCTGCCGCAGCCGCGTCGGCTGCACCTTCACCGTCAGCGGCACCACGTGATCGGGGGGCGGCGGATCGGGCAGCGTCGGGACGATCTCCACCGCGCTGAAGACCTCGAGGTCGAGCAGCGCCTGCGTGGCCGAGGTCAGCTCCGCGGTCGAGTACGCCGTCCCGGGCTGGATGCTCATCGCCCGGCGGAGCGGCGCCTCGGGGATCTCCTGCTTGCGCGGGCCGTCGCCGTCGGGGTCCAGCCCCGCGAAGGTGATTTGCCCGAATACGGCCGGCGGACCAGGCACAATGCGAAAGCCGTAGTCGGCGGTGTCCGACCCCACGTCGAGCTCGGCCTGGGAATCGACGGTCGCGTACGCATAGCCGCGATCGGTCAGGGCCGACTTCACCGCGCCCTCCGAGTCCTTGAACTTCTTCTCGTCGAAGCGCTCCCCCTTCACGACCGCACCCCTCGCGGCCGCCACGACCGCGTCGGCGACGTCGCGCGGTAGGCCTTCCAGGCCCACCACGACGAGGTTGCGATTGAGCGTGGGGCGTCCCTCGTCGACGACGATCTCGACGCGCACGTGCCGGTCCGACACCCGGAGGACGCGCGCGACGCGGGCGTGTGCATCGAGAAACCCCTTGGAGCGATAGAAGCGCTCGACCCGCGCCATGTCGCGCTGGAGCACCGCCTCGTCGTAGACCGAGTAGTCGTAGGCGATGCCCTGGAACAGGAAGAGGAACTTGGTCGTTGCCTGCGTCGCGAGCTTGTCCTCGATCTCGCCTGGATCGATATCCTTCGCATTCAGGATGCGGACGGAGTCA
>JBEKGQ010000821.1:0-3475 GCA_050012715.1 Polyangiaceae bacterium | reverse complement strand
GTCCGCCGGCATCGACCTCCGCAACGAGGCCTTCAGCGCCGGCACCGTCTCGACCGTCGCGTTCCTCGCCGGCGGCGCCGCGCTCGCCGGCGCCGCGGTGCTCTACCTCACTGCGCCGCGCGCGAAGTCGGCGCCGACGGTGGGCTTCGCGCCTTCGCTGGACGGCCGCGGCGGCGCGGTGTTCTTCGGCCGGCCCTGGTGAGGCTCAGTTCGTGCTGCACTTCTCCGTCGCGACGTACTCGACCGCGCCGATCGTCGGCGTCGTCGCGTTCCTCGTGACGCCGTAGGCGTCGGCGGTCACGCTCCCGTACTTCGTGCCGCCGGAGGCGATGCTGCACGGCGCGCCGGGGACGAGCGACCAGCCCGTGATGGGCATGCCGCCGTCGGCGGCGGACGAGCCGAAGAGAGCCGAGACGCCGTCGTCCATACTCCACGTGACGCCGAAGATCGCCGGCAGGCACGTCGCCGACGCGCCCGGGCAGCCCATGAACTTCGCGCAGCTCGTGTCGCCGGCGACGCACGAGCCCTGCACGTCGACGTTGTTCGACTCCGCGGAGCTGAGGTCGAGCAGGAGCTCGGTGAGGTTCGTCGCCGACGTCGAGCCCGTGCTGGCGCCGGTGTTGCACTCGTAGAGCGTCTGCAGGTTGCCGAACGCGGTGTGGTCGAGCGAGGCGATGAACCCGCCGCAGGTGCTCGTGGAGACGCCGACCGAGAGCGTGTTCGAGTCGCTCCCGAGCAGGAGATCGTCGCGGATGACCGCGCCGGTGACGCCGGTGCCGAGCGAGACCGCGACGCCCTGGGCGGACCCCGTGTAGACCGTGTCGAAGACGAGGACCGGCGCGGCCACCGCCGAGAGGACGATGCCTCCCGCGTAGGACGCGACCCCGGCGACCCCGCCGCTCTGCACCGTGCCCGCGTGGACGAGCGAGTCCTCGACCGTGAGCGAGCCGGCCGCCACGACGAAGATGCCGTACGTCTCCTGCATCGTGCCGACCGTGCGCTGCCCGCCGTAGACGCGGTCCGCGGTCAGCGTGATCCCGCCGCCCGGCGTGTCGATGAGGACGCCGATGCCGGCCGCGGTCGAGTCCAGCCCGACGCCACCCTCGATGTACGAGGCCGCGAGGGTCGCGGCGACGCTCGCGCCGGCGAAGCGCACGCCGACGGTCGGCCCCGACGTGCCGGCGGCGTCGGTGCCGCTGACGATGAGCGACGTGAGCGGCGTCGTCAGCGGCGTGCGCACGTCGACGCCGATGGCGGCGGTGCCGGAGGTGCCCGAGACGACCGACTGCCCGGTCCCGCCGGTGATGACGGCATTGTTCAGGTTCACGCCGCCGGTCGAGTCGAGCTCGACGCCGGTGCTGCCCACCGTCCCGCGCCCGTCGCCGCCGGAGACGAAGCAGTCCTCGATCTCGGGCGCCGCCTGCATGTCGACCAGGATGCCGACCGAGCCCGTGTTCCCGGTCGACGCGGCGGCCTGGCCCCCGCCGCCGGCGATGCTGTCGTTGCTGAGGATCGGGCTCGCCGAGCCGGTGACGTGGACGCCGTCGGTGCGCGCGGCGGAGGTGGTGGCGCCGGTGATGGCGAAGCCGTCGACCACGGTGGCCTTCGTGACGTTGCCGGCGAGGACGAGCGCGGCCTCCTGCACCGTGGTGTCGGGCGAGGCGATGAGGCTCGTGTTGACGCCGTCCGGGTGCGGGTAGCCGTACGTGGCGGTGCGCATCCACGTCGTGCAGTCGTAGGCGCCGTCGAGGACGACGTCGAAGGTGACGTCGATGGCGTCCTCGCTGTAGGTGCCGGCGCAGACGTGCACCTGCGGGAGCCCGCCGAGGGGCTTCGCGGCGACGAGGCCCGCGGTGATCGTCTTCTTCGGGTGCGCCGGGTCGAGCCCCGTCGCCAGGTCGTCGCCCGCGGGAGACACGTACACGATGTGCCCCGTGGCGGCGTCGCCGCCGTCGGCCACGCCGGTGTCCCCGGCCGCGTCGTCGCCGCTGCTGCCCTCGGCGCCCGGGGCGTCGGGCGTCATGCTGCCGTCGCTGCCTCCGTCACCGGCCGTTCCCCCAGCCGACGAGAACGCGCTTCCACACGCCACCGGCGCCGCCCCCAGCGCGACGACCACCACCCCCGCCAAAGCCGCAAGAAGAGAAGCTCTCATCCTCGTCAGTATAGACGCCTCGGCACGCCCTACGCCGACGAAGCCCCTCCGCCGGTCGGCGGCGGCGTCATCCCCTGGAGCACCTCGTCCGCCGTCAGCCCGAGCGCGACGATTCGCTCGAGCGCCGCCACGAGCGCCGGGCGCATCGCGTCCGGCGGGGCGTGCATCGCCTCTGCCGCAGCGCAGAGCACCGAGTCCGCCAGGTGCGCCGGCGTCGGGCCACGCTGCCGGTTCGTCGGCGACTCGAGGCCGAGGCTCGTGAGCGTCTGCCCGGCTTCGTTCGCCAGCTCCGCCGCGAAGGCCGGATCGTGCGGGTACACCGCGGCCGCGAGCTTCGCGTAGGTCTTCGGGAGGATGAAGCCTCCGCCCCGGATGATGGTGCGGGTGGAGACTCCGAGCAGCTCGGCGAGCCCCTGGTTGTTCACGTGGAGGGTCTTCTGCAGCTGGAAGAGCAGGTCGCGGCGCGCCATGTGTCGTCCAGGTGTCACACGTGGAGCCGCTGGTGGCAACATCTACCCGCCAAAGGTGACATCGGAGCCGCATTGGCGGACATGGGCCCTCTACATGGAGCCACAGGTACGGTATGTGTCCGCCACGGAGGCGTCGTAGGCGACACACGAGCCTCCAGCAGCGCCACATGAGGCCCCGGCGCGGACACGACAGCTTTCGTCGCGGACAGAGCAGCCGCCGGCGGCGACAAGGGAGGCTCCCTCGCGGACCGCGAGCTCTTCTCGGGCGACACCTCCGCGTCTAGCCTCGCGCCATGACGCGCACACTCATCCAGGGAGGCACGGTCGTCACCGCCGTCGACACGTACGCGGCCGACGTCGCCATCATCGACGGCAAGATCGCCGCCCTCTTCGCCCCCTCCGCGGCCCCCGCCGGCGCGTGGGACAAGATCATCGACGCGAAGGGCAAGTACGTCCTCCCCGGCGGCATCGACGCCCACACGCACATGGACATGCCCTTCGGCGGCACGTCGTCGAGCGACGACTTCGAGAGCGGAACGCTGGCCGCCGCCCACGGCGGCACGACGTGCATCGTGGACTTCGCGATCCAGAACAAGGGCGACGCGCTCCGCAAGGGCGTCGACACATGGCACGCGAAGGCGGAGGGCAAGGCGGCGGTCGACTACGCGTTCCACCTGATCCTGACCGACGTGAACGACGGCACGGTCGCCGAGATGCAGAAGTGCGTCGACGAGGGGATCACGAGCTTCAAGATGTTCATGGCCTACCCGGGCGTCTTCCTCGTCGACGACGGGCAGATCTTCCGCGCGATGCAGCGGGCCGGCGAGATCGGGGGCCTCATCTGCATGCACGC
>JBEKGQ010000820.1:0-3501 GCA_050012715.1 Polyangiaceae bacterium | reverse complement strand
AGCCGCCCCCGGCGCGACGGGCCCCGTCGACCTCGTGAGGGCCGACACGCGCGACGCGTGCGTCCGCGTCGCCTACGCCGCGAGCGCCCCCGTCACCGCGAAGCTCGTGGACCACACCGGCGCCGTCCTCGCTGCGAGCGACGCGCCGTCCACCGAGGGCACCCTCGGCCCGAAGGGCCCCGTCTGCATCCGCAAGGGCGACGTCGTCCGCGGCCTCACCGACGCGACGGGCGTCCACGTCCGCTGGGTCGCCTGGGAAGCGCCCTGACCCGAAGAGAGAGATTGGCCGCTGTCTCAGCTGGCCCCTCGGCCGATGGCACTCCGCGGTGGCCTCGACACGTGCTTGCTGTTCGCGTCGAAGAAGCGCCACGGCCGGTCCGCCCACTCGCCGGCGTAGGCGACGCCGACGCGCGCGCTCACGCCGATGCGCACGCGACCGACCCGGGGCAAGAGGTAGAGCGGTCCCCGCGTCAGGTCCTGCCCGGTCATCGCCGTGGGGATCCCCATGCCGCGCGCGAACCTGGCCGGCCCGTCGAGGCGCGTTCCTTCGGGCAGGCCCGACACGGCCTCTCCCGCCCTCACGAGGACCGCGTGGCCCGTGCCTTCGCCGAGGCACGTCACGTTGAAGCAGTCGTGCATCCCGTACACGAAGTACACATAGGCGTGACCCTCGGGGCCGAAGAGCACGCGCGTCCTCTTCGTCAGCCCGACGCGCGAGTGCGAGGCGAGGTCCTTCGGGCCGCGGTAGGCCTCGGTCTCGACGATGCGGGCGACGCGCGCCTCTCCGGCCTCGCGTTCGCCGCGCTCGTGCACGAGGAGACACCCGAGGAGCGCGCGCGCCACGACGCGAGCGTCGCGGGCGAACCATCGGCGTGGGAGCGGCCGCATGGGCGGACCATCGCACCTTTCCCCCGAAACGTGCCGTACTCATCGAAGGGGACCGCGCCGGGCTCCTCGGAAGCTCGCCGAGAGGGCTGGAATTGCAGGGCGGCGGGCGCTAAGAGCTAGACACTCCATGTTCGACGAGTTCGGGATCAACGCGGGGTACGTCGAGGATCTCCACAACCGCTGGCTCCAGAGCCCCCAGTCCGTCGAGGCGGACTGGCAACGGTTCTTCGAGGGCAACCGCGGCGCGCCCGAGGTCGGCCCCCCGCCCCCGCTGGCGGTCGCCGTGCCGGTTCCCCCGGTGGTCGTCAAGAGCAACGGCTCCGCCAACGGCAATACGAACGGGGCCACGAACGGGACGGTCGCGAATGGCAACGGCGTCGCCTACCGCGAGGCGGTCCGCGAGACGGTCATCGCCGCCACCGAGCTGCAGAGCCGCGTCGCCCAGCTCGTCAACGCCTACCGCGTCCGCGGGCACCTCTTCGCGCGCCTCGATCCGCTCGACAACGAGCTACCGGCCCACCCCGAGCTCGAGCTCGCGAACTTCGGCCTGAGCGACGCCGACCTCGACAAGAAGTTCTCGACCGCCGGCATGTCCGGCCTCCCCGAGCGCGCGACGCTGCGCCAGATCGTCGAGCACCTCGCCGAGACGTACTGCTCCTCCATCGGGGTCGAGTTCACCCAGATCGAGGAGCCCGAGCCGCGCCTGTGGCTCCAGGAGCGGATGGAGTCGACGCGCAACCACGCCTCGCTCGACCGCACGGAGCTCGTGCGCATCCTCACGAAGCTCACCGACGCGGAGATCTTCGAGCAGTTCATCCACAAGAACTACGTGGGGGCCAAGCGGTTCTCGCTCGAGGGCGCGGAGAGCATGATCCCGATGATGGATCTGCTCGTCGAGGCGGCGGGCGCGCAGGGCATCGAGGAGCTCGTCATCGGCATGCCCCACCGCGGGCGCCTCAACGTGCTCGTCAACGTGATGGGCAAGAACGTGCGCGAGATCTTCGCCGCGTTCGACGACAAGCGGCCGGAGCGCTTCATCGGCGGCGGCGACGTGAAGTACCACCTCGGCTACTCGACCGACGTGATGACCCAGGCCGGGCACCCGCTCCACCTGTCACTCGCCTTCAACCCGAGCCACCTCGAGTTCGTGAACCCGATCGTCGAGGGGCGCGTCCGGGCGAAGATCGACCGCCGCAAGCGCAAGAGCACGATGCCGCTCCTGCTCCACGGCGACGCGGCGTTCATGGGCCAGGGCGTCGTGTCGGAGACGCTGAACCTCGCGCAGCTCGAGGGGTACACGACGGGCGGCACCATCCACCTCGTCGTCAACAACCAGATCGGCTTCACGACCGTCCCGAGCGACTCGCGCTCGACGCGCTACTGCACCGACATCGCGCGCATGCTGCGGGCCCCCGTGTTCCACGTGAACGGGGAGGACCCCGAGGCGGCCATTCAGGTGACGCGTCTCGCGGTCGAGTTCCGCCAGCGGTTCAAGCAGGACGTGCTCATCGACATGTACTGCTACCGGAAGTACGGCCACAACGAGACTGACGAGCCGCGCTTCACCCAGCCGGTGATGTACTCGCTCATCGACAAGAAGCCCGGCGTGCGCGACGTATACGTCGAGCGCCTGGTCGCCGCCGGGCACATCACGCGCGAAGAGGCCGACGCCATCGCGCAGGAGCGCCGCGCCAAGCTCGAGACGGCGCTCGAGGAGGCGCGCAAGGGCGACTTCCTCTCGATGCCGGAGACGATGGGCGGCGTCTGGGGGCCCTACAAGGGCGGCCCCGACACCGGCGTGCCCGAGGAGCCGACGGGCTTCCCGAAGGAGCGCCTGCTCAAGGCGCTCGACAAGCTCACGGCGATGCCGGCCGGGTTCCGTCCCAACCTCAAGGCCCACCGGATCATCGAGCAGCGGCGTGAGCGCGCCCTCTCCGGGCACGGCCTCGACTGGGGCACCGGCGAGCACCTCGCGTTCGCGTCGATCCTCATGGAGGGCCACGGCATCCGCATGAGCGGGCAGGACGCGCGCCGGGGGACGTTCTCGCACCGCCACGCGGTCCTCTTCGACACCGAGACGGGCGAGCCGTACACGCCGCTCGCGCACCTCGGGGACACGAGCGGCGGCGTGGGGCGCTTCGAGATCTACGACTCGCCGCTCAGCGAGGCGGGCGTGCTCGGCTTCGAGTACGGCTACTCGCTCGACCGGCCGGACAAGCTGGTCGTGTGGGAGGCGCAGTTCGGCGACTTCGTGAACGGCGCGCAGGTCATCATCGACCAGTTCATCGTGTCGGCGGAGGACAAGTGGTGGCGCCTGTCCGGCCTCGTCATGCTCCTGCCCCACGGCTTCGAGGGGCAGGGCCCGGAGCACTCCAGCGCGCGCATCGAGCGGTTCCTCCAGCTCGCGGCGGAGGACAACATCCAGGTCGTCAACCCGACGACCCCAGCGCAGTTCTTCCACGTGCTGCGGCGGCAGGTGAACCGGCCGTGGCGAAAGCCGCTGGTCGTCTTCACGCCCAAGTCGCTCCTGCGGCACCCGCAGGCGGTGAGCACGCTCGACGAGATGGCGACCGGCTCGTTCCACCGCGTCCTCGGCGACGACCACGCCGACCC
>JBEKGQ010000819.1:0-3503 GCA_050012715.1 Polyangiaceae bacterium | reverse complement strand
CCCCGCCGGTCACCCCGGGGCTCACCGCCGTCGCCGTGCACCCTGCCGCGCCTTCCCTTCACGCCCCGCACACCGCCGCTGCTCCCGCCTCGGCGCCGGGTGGAGCGAAGTCGGCCCTCTACGGAGCAGTCGGCGTGCGGTTCGCGACCGACCTCGCGACGACCTTCACCCGCGCCTTCCCGCAGGCCGCCAGCGCCGACGCGGTGTGGGCCACCGTCCCCTTCGGCGCCGCGGGCACGGCGGACGTCACGCTCACCCTCGACGACGCCGGTCACCTCACCGGGACCGCGATCAGCGGCGCGCCCTCGCCGGCCCTCCGCCGCGGCATCGAGCGCACCCTCGCCCTGCTCCGTCCACGCACCTTCACCGCCCGCGGCATGACCACGAGGCTTCGCGTCGTCGCGCGCGTCGGGAAGGACGACGTCCACGACGGTCTCCACGGCGACGTCTTCGCCCTGAGCGGCGGCAGCTTCGCGGGCGAGGTGGGCACCGCGTTCTTCGCGCTCCCCGCCGCGGGAGGCGGGCGGCGCATCGACGTCGAGCTGCGGCTCTTGCCGTCTCCGTAGCCCGTGGCGACGCGGTTCGATGGCATCGATGGGAGACGGTGAAGGCGAGCGGACCGTCATCGGCCTCCGATCGATGACTCTCCGTGTGCCGCGGACCGTCATCGCCCTCCGATCGATGACTATCCGTGCGGCGCGGACCGTCATCGCCCTCCGATCGATGACGGTCCGTGCACCGCGGACAGTCATCGTCCGCCGATCGATGACTATCCGTGCGGCGCGGACAGTCATCGTCCGCCGATCGATGACTGTCCGTCGCACTCTTGCTCGAACGGCGTAACCTCGCGTTATCACCGATGTCTCGTTCGACCCGGGTACCGCGGCGCCGAGACGAGCCTCAGTCGCCCCGCGCGAGGATCGTGAGCTCCCCCTGCTGGAAGACGACGCGATAGTCGCTCGGCACGAGCTCCATCACGGCGGGGGGCGTCCCCCACATGAGCACGTGGTCGAACCGCGGCTCGGCTTGCCGCCAGAAGTCCGCCCAGAGCGCGCGCCACTCGCCTTCGCAGTCGTCGATCACGACGCCGCCCGACCGCAGCGAGCCACAGAGCCAGCCCGAGCTCGCCATCGACGGGGCGAAGCTCTCGAGCACGAGGTGGTTCATCTGGAGCGGCGGGGGCTCGCGGTACATGAGCGGGAAGCTCCGCGAGTGCGCGAAGAGCAGCGGGGCGCTCGTGCGGCGCTCGGTCACGTAGAAGCCCCAGGCGTGCAGCAGGTTGCGCGTGTTCTTGCTGGCCTCCTGACGGCGGAACACCAGCGGCAGGAGCTTCGCCCCCATGGGCACGGCGTCGAGGCCCGCCGTGAAGCGCGCCCACTCGCGGTCGAGGCGCACGTAGTCGACGCCCATTCCGACCGTGTAGGACGCCGCGCACGCGCCGAGGACGGCGAGCGCCCGCCTCGGGAGCTGCTCCGGGAGGCGCACCAGGGCCGCCAGCCACAGGAACGGAATGAAGCGCGAGTTGACGTGAAACCAGTTGGTCATCACGTAGGGCGTGAAGAAGTAGAGCGCGGCGAGCGCGGCGAACGCGAGGGGCCCGAAGAACGGGACGTCCGTCCGCCATTTGTAGATGGCCCACAGGCCGAGGGCGACGCAGGGAAGGACCGTCGCGAGCTCGAGGAACGTGAAGCTCCAGAACCACTCCGCCCACAGGTTGTAGAAGAGCTCCCACGGCGGGAGGGTCTTCCCGAGGTCGACGTACGCGGTCATCGCCCCCACCGGCTCGGTGGAGTGAGCCCAGAGCGACGACGCGACGAGCACCGTGGACGGGAGCAGCGGCAGGGCGAGGTCGCGAGCCGCGAGGAGCCGCTCGCGCCAGGTGGCGCGCGTGACGACGTGGATGGCGACGAGCATGTGCACGACGAGGAGCGGGAAGACGTGCGCGTGCCAGCCGAGGACCCCGAGCACCGCCAGCCCCGCGCCCCGGACGACCGTCGGCCGCTGCCGCTGCGCGTTCAGGCCGACGAGCAGGAGCGTCGCCAGCGGGACGGCGAGCGCGAAGTCGAGCATCCCCATCGAGACGAACCAGTTGTGGACCATCGGCCACGCGAAGAAGACCGAGATGCCCATCCGGCGGCGGCCGGCGAAGGACAGCACGAAGCGCGGGTACGCCAGGGCGCCGAGCGCGAGGACGACGAGGACGAAGAGCTTGGCCGCCATGGGGGTCCCCACGAGCCGACCGACGTAGAGCAGCCACGTGAAGAGCGCCGAGTTGGTCTTGAGAAGCCCGTTGAAGACGAAGTCCGGGTACTCCGCCGGGTGCTGGATGACGGTGATGGCCGCCAGGTGATTGGGCAGGTCCTGGAAGGGCGGGACGGCGACGAGCGCCAGCGGCCATGCCGCCAGCACGAAGAGGATCGCGCTGCAGAGGAGCGCCAGCTGTCCATCGGAGAGGGGGCTGCGCCGCACTGCGGCGGCGAGGCTAGCAAAGCGCGGCGCCGCACGGGAGCTACTGCGGTAGACTCGCCTTCATGTCGGACTCGGCTCCTCCGTCGGAACGGCGCACCGGCGAGCGCCACCTCGCCTGCTTTCCCGCGTCGCTCGAGCGACCCGACGGCGAGCAGCGCCCCTCGATCATCCGCGACCTCAGCGAATCGGGCGCGCTGCTCCTCGTGCGCACGACGAAGATCGCCACCGGCGACTCGATCAAGCTGCAGCTCTACATCACCGACGATCCGACGACGTTCCGCCAGGCGACGGCCCGGGTCGTGCGCGTCGAGGATCTCTTGCCGGGCGACGCGGGGCCCTGGCTGCGCCGCGTCGGCGTGCACTTCGACGAGCCCATCTCGATGTACGCCGCGGACATCGCGGCGTTCCACGAGCGCGCCCTGCGCCTCGGCCTCAAGTAGGCGGGCGAAAGCCGCGGGGGGCTACATCCCCTCGGGCGGAGGCACGCTGCCGCCCCCGCGCATGTACTCGACGATGGCGTCGACGAGCGCGCCGTCCGCCTTCTCGCACGAGGCCGACACGTCGCCGGACATCGCGCCCTGGCACTCGGAGCCGCGCTTCTTGTAGGCCTTCTTCACCGCCTCGCTCGACGCGATGAGGGCGGTCTGCGTCTTGTCGCCGAGGCGGTGCCACTTCACCTTCGCCGTCTTCGGTCGCCCGGGCCGGTTCTTGGTCAGCATGTCGGCGTCGACCGCCATGGAGCACGTGCCGTCCCAGCGGAGCACGTCGTAGCTGCCGGAGGCGCTGCCGACCTGGATGCCCCCCTTGGGGACGCCGTGAAACCGGAGGGAGAGCACCTCTTCGTCCCAGGCCAGCTCGTCCATCTTGCCGCGCAGGTACATGCGCGTGAACGGGGTGCCGCTGGCGAAGAGGGCGAGGGCGATGTCCTGGTGGGACTTCGTGCAGAGGTAGTCGACGAAGGCCGACGGCGGCGTGCAGACGTCGGCCGCCTTGTCGGCGCAGGCGCGCGGGAACGCGAGCGCGGGCGCGGACGC
>JBEKGQ010000818.1:0-3509 GCA_050012715.1 Polyangiaceae bacterium | reverse complement strand
AGGCGCGCTCCGGCACGCCGAGCTTGTCGGTGTAGATCGCCGCGCACCGGAAGCTGAGGTCGATCTTGGTCTGCGGATCGGGGGCCTTGTCCGCGGCGCCCGACAGCACGTCGACCAGGCCCTCCCAGTCGCCGTTCTGGGCGTAGAGCTGGGTGAGGCCATCGTAGTCGCCGATGGCCAGGTGGCTGTCGCGAAGCACGCGCAGCGCCTTGGCGTGCCCCGGCTGGATCGCGAGCACGCGCGTCCACGCGCTCATCGCCTTGGGGTGATCGTGGAGCCGGTCCGAGTAGATGCTGCCGAGCTTCTGCAGCACGTTGAGGCGCGTCGCTTCATCGGGCGCCACCGAGGCGCGCCGCTCGAGCACGTCCGCCACCGTCGCGAAGTCCTTGTCGCGCTCGGCCTGCTTCTCCAGCGCGTCGAGGGCGCCGGACGACGACGGCTCCTCGTCGAGGATGCGCTTGTAGAGCGCCACCGCCTGCGCGCCCATGTCGAGGCGCTCGGCGGCGAGCTTCGCCATCTCCGTCCACATGTCGCGGCGCTCCGGCCCCGGCGCCATCGCGTCGGCCTCTTGCGACAGGAGATCGTAGAGCGGTCGGTACGCGCGCCGCTTCACGTAGAGCTCCTTCAACCGATCGACCGCCTCGCGATCGCGCGGATCGACGGCGTGGAGCTTCTCGTAGGCCTCGACCGCGTTCTGGACGTTCGAGAACTGCTCGAGCCACCGGCGCGCGATGGCCCGCAGGAGCTCGGCCTTCACCGTGGGCTCGGGCTCGAGCTCCGCCTGGCGCACCTGCATCGTCAGCAGATCGCGCCAGCGCTGCAGCGCCTCGTAGACGCGCACGAGCTCGCGCACGCTGTGGAGGTCGTCCGGATCGAGCTGGACGATCTGCGTCAGCACCGTCACCAGCGCCGAGTCGCTCTTCACGTGCTCGCGGTAGATCCCGCCGATGTCGCGCAGGATGGCGAGACGCCCGGCCTTGTCGTCCGCCGGGAGCTTGTCGAGCTCCTGCCGCAGGAGATCCGTGAGCGCGTTCCAGCTCGCGGTCTGGCGGTAGAGGCGCTTCAGGGCGTCCCGCGCGTCCTTGTTCTTCGGGTCCTGCCGGAAGAGGGTGCGCCACTGCTCGATGGCCTTCTGCGCGTTCGCGCCGTCCTCGGCGAGGCGCGCGATCTCGGCCACCGCCGCCGTCCGCTCCGGCCCCTCGGGCATGGCGCGCTGCGCCTCGGTGAGCACCGTGGCGAGCCGGGCGCTCTCGCCTCGCGCGCTGCACCACTCGCGGAAGAACGAGAGCATGCCCGGGTGCGCGGGCTCCAGCTTGCGCACGCGCTCGAACCACGGCTCCGCCGCCTCGGGCTTGCCCCGCATGCGCCAGTGCACCATCGCCACTTGCAGCGTGGCCCCGAGCTCCTCTTCCCGGCCGCGGAGGGCGCCGGTCGAAATCTGGCCCTCGTAGAGCGAGACGAGGTGCTCCCACATCTCGTGCGCGGTGAAGTACTCGGCGAGGAAGCTCGTCGCCTCCTGGTGCCCGGGCGACAGATCGAGCACGTGCTCGTAGGCGCCGGTGGCGCGCTCGGGCGTCTTCGTCTTCTTCGTGAAGACGCGGGCGAGCCGCAGCCAGGCCGCGACTTTCTCTTCCTTCTGCGACGACTCCTCGGCGAACCGCTCGATGTCCTTCGCCAGGTCGTCCCACCGCTCCGCGTCCCGGAGCAGCCGCTCGAGCAGCATCTCGGCGCGCCGGTTCTTCGGGTCCACCGTCAGCGCCTCTCGGAGCAGCCCCTCGATCCGCGTCGCCGCCTCGGCGTCCCCCGCGGCGCGCCCGAAGCGGTACGTGACCTCCGCCGCGGTCACGAGGAGCGAGCTGCGGAACGTCGGATCCGCCGCCTGCTTCGCCTCCTGCCCGTAGCGCTCGACGAGATCCTGCCACTTGCCGCGCTTCGCGTCCGCGCGCTCCACCGCCTCGGCCGCCGAAGCGTCCCCGGGCCGGAGCGCCGTCAGCAGCTCGTAGGCCTCGCGCGCCCCGGTGTCGTCGAGCAGGTCCTCGTCGCGCACGCGCGCGAGCTCCGCGACGAGCTCCGCTTCGCGCGGCCCTCCCCGCGCGGCGGCGGTCTCGATGGCCAGCATCCGCCCGACCGCCTCGGTCTCCCGGCGCAGATCGTGCGCGCGACGCGCGGCTTCCAGGAGCTTCCCCAGCTCCTCGGGATTCATGCCCGGATCGCCCTCGACCTCGGCCTTGAGCTGCTGCCAAGCCTGGCCGTGGTCTGGATCGTCTTGCAACAACCCGAGGGCGCTCTTGATCGTCTTCGCGCTCATCCATCACCTTGCAGAGGGTCTCGACCGGCGGCACTGGCACGCAAGCTACAACGGCTGGAAACACGCGAAATCCTGCGAGGAATCGGTGCTCTAGGCTTTGCCATGCTACGGAGGCCAATCCGCGATAGCAAGGGGTGGCGCGCGCTGTTTCGGATGCGTCGCGAAGGGGCGTCGAGACGCGCTCTCCGACCCTCGCGACGGCCGGCCGAGATGTGATACCTGACGGGAGCAGAGCATGGTGCGGAGCGCCGACGACGGGGCCACCCCGACGGGCCAGGCAGGCCATGAGGAGCACGCGGGCCCCCCGTCGCTGGGCGTCTCGCTCAAGAACGTCTACGAGACGCTCGCGATCAGCTTCCCCACCATGGTGGACGCGGTGCGGGGGCGGGTCACCAAGGAGCTGTGCGACCGGCGCCTCGCCCACTGGGCGCACCGCATCGTCGCCGACCACACGCAGCTCGACGTCGAGGTCCACGGCCGCGAGAACCTCGTCCCGGGCGAGACCTACCTCGTGATGTCCAACCACCAGTCGCACTACGACATCCCGGTCCTCTTCGAGGTCATCGGACCGAACATCCGCATGATCACGAAGGAGGAGCTCTTCCGCATCCCCATCTTCGGCAACGCGCTCAAGCTCGGGGGCTTCATCTCGATCGACCGGGGCAACCGCCACGCCGCCATCGAGAGCCTCGAGCGGGCGCGCGAGCTCATGGCCAGCGGGACGCACGTGTGGATCGCCCCCGAGGGGACGCGCAGCCGCACCGGCGAGCTCCTGCCGTTCAAGAAGGGCGCGTTCTACCTGGCCCTCGAGGCGAAGCTGCCGATCCTGCCCGTGACGATCGACGGGACGCGCGACGCGCTGCCGGCGGACGACCTCCGCTCGCGCGCCGGGGCCCACGTGAAGGTGACCCTGCACCCGAAGATCGACGCGACGCCGTACGCGGCGAAGGGCAAGGCCGGGCGCGACGAGCTGATGACCGAGGTCCGGCGCGTCCTCGGGAGCGCGCTTTGACGACGCGGTGGCCGACGCCGGCGCCGGGTGGGCCCGCCGGCTCGGGCCTCGCGATCCTCGTCAACGCCAACGCGAAGCGCGGCGGGCGGCGCGTGGCGGTGCAGATCGCGCGCGCGCTGCCGGGCGCCAGCGTGCGGCTCACGAAGGCCGCCGGCGACGTCGACGCGTGGCTCCGCACGCTCCCCACGC
>JBEKGQ010000817.1:0-3530 GCA_050012715.1 Polyangiaceae bacterium | reverse complement strand
TCTTGCGGTACGCCAACGCCCTCGCAGGCCTGCTCGCCCTGCCCGCCCTCGTGCTCGCCGTCGGCGGCTGGTCGAGCTGCCGCGACTCGAGCGGGAGCGTCCCGGAGCCCGTGAGCACGGCCCAGCCGGCCGAGGTGAAGGAGGTGGTGCTCCCCGGCATCGACACGAGCGCGATGACGCCCCGCGAGCGCAAGGAGTATAGCTCCCTCGTCACCGACCTCCTCGCGCCGTGCCCCAACGTTCCCGTCTCGCTCGCCCAGTGCGTGCTCGAGAAGCGGCCGTGCACCGCCTGCGCCACCGCGGCGAAGTCGATCGCCCACGCGGTCCGCGAGGGCGCGACGGAGGAGCAGATCCAGACCGCGTTCAAGGCGCGGTTCGACCCGTCGGGCCTGAAGGTCATCCCCCTCGCCGGCTCCCCGTCGCGCGGGCCGGACGACGCGAAGGTGACGATCGTCGAGTTCGCCGACTTCGAGTGCCCGCACTGCCGTGCCGCGGTGCCGATGGTGGACGCGACGCTCGCCGCGCACCCGGACAAGGTGCGCCTCGTCTACAAGTTCGTCGAGCTGCCGATGCACGTGCGGGCCGAGCCCGCGGCGCGCGCGGCGTGGGCGGCGGGCCAGCAGGGCAAGTTCTGGGAGATGGAGCACCTGCTCTTCGAGCGGCAGGACCACCTCGAGCAGGGCGACCTCGAGCGGTACGCGCACATCCTCAAGCTCGACGTCGCGAAGTGGAAGGTCGACATGGAGTCGCAGGCGGCGAAGGACCGCCTGGCGGACGACCACCGCCTCGAGGACGACCTGAAGCTGAAGGGAACCCCCACGCTCTACGTCAACGGCCGCGAGCTCGACCTCGAGGCCGACGAGGTGCTCGAGGAGCGCGTCGCCAGCGAGCTCGGGCTCGTGCCCGGCGGGGCTCCGTCCGCGTCGGCTTCGGCGGCCCCCTCCGCGGCGCCGTCCGCCGCCCCCTCGTCGTCGTCGGCCGTCGTCGCGCCGCACTGAGGCTGCCCCATGACGCTGCGGGCCGCATTCCTCTCGTTGGCCGCGTCGACCGTGCTCCTCGCGGCGTGCGGTGGCTCGACGAAGGACGCGAGCACCGCGACGGACCTCGACGTGACCCTCCCGGGCGTCGACACGAGCGAGTTCACCGCGCGCGAGCGCCACGAGTTCTCGACGTTCGTCCGCCAGCTCCCCGCGCCGTGCAAGGACGTGGCGGTTCCGGTCGCCCAGTGCGTGCTCGAGCAGCGGGCGTGCCCCGTGTGCGTGCCGGCGGCGCAGCTCATCGCCAAGGCGGTCCGCGAGGGCATGTCCACCGAGCAGGTCGAGGACCTCTACAAGCAGCGCTACGACATCGGGACGTCGAGGGCGATCCCCCTCACCGGCTCGCCGTTCCGCGGGCCGGAGGACGCGCACGTCGTCGTCGTCGAGTTCGCCGACTTCGAGTGCCCCTTCTGCCAGAAGATCGCGCCGGAGCTCGAGGCGATCTGGGAGAAGCGCCGCGACAAGGTGCGCTTCGTCTACAAGTTCATGCCGCTGCCGATGCACCCGCACGGGGAGATCGCGGCGCGCGCCGGCATCGCGGCGCAGATGCAGGGCAAGTTCTGGGAGATGGAGAAGCTCCTCTTCGGGAACGGACAGAACCTCGAGCCGGCGGACCTCGAGCGCTACGCAGCGTCGATCGGCCTCGACGTGGAGAAGTTCAAGGCAGACATGCAGTCGCCCGCGGCCAAGGCGCGCATCGACGCGGACCACAAGCTGGGCGACGATCTGCACGTGAAGGGCACGCCGACGATCTTCATCGACGGTCGCGAGTACGACTCGAAGGTCGACATGGGCGAGTGGCTCGACCAGGAGATTGCGGCGCGGAGGTAAGTGCAGTAGCGGTCGTCGGTCGTGAGGGCGGTCGCGCTGGACGCATGCGGGTGCTTCCCCACCGGGCGGCACTACGCCGGGATCGCGCACCTCCTGCGCACGGTCACGCGGGGGCTGCTCGAGGAACTGTCCTACGACGCGCCCTGGGCGGCGCTGCCCATCGCGATGGTCGACGTGGAGACGACGGGGAAGGACGCGTCGGTCGACCGGGTCGTCGAGGTCGGCATCGTCGTGTCGCGCGGCGGGGAGATCGTCGAACGGCGGAGCTGGCTCGTGAACCCGGGGCGGCCCATCCCGCCGGAGGCGAGCGAGGTCCACAAGATCACCGACGACGCGGTGAAGGACGCGCCGGCATTCGCCGAGGTGGCGGCCGAGGTCGCGGCGATGCTCGAGGGGTGCCTGCCGGCGGCCTACAACGCGGCCTTCGACAAGGCGTTCCTGACGAACGAGCTCGCCCGCGCCGGGCGGACGGTGCGGCGGGACGTCGAGTGGGTCGACCCGCTGGTGTGGGCCCGTGAGCTCCAGCAGGGCGAGAAGTCGCGGGCCCTCGGCGAGGTCGCGGCCCGCCTGGGCATCGCGATCGAGAACGCCCACCGCGCGAGCGACGACGCCGAGGCCGCCCTGCGGGTGCTCTTCGCGCTGGGGCGGGACGTGCGCGTTCCGCCCACCTACGGGGCCTTCGTCCTGGAGCAGCGCCGGCTGTCGCTGGCCCAGGCCGACGAGCGCCGCATGCGCTGGCGCGGGGTATGAGCTAAGGGGGTTTGCGCGCGGCGGCATCCGGGCTTTTGCCCTATAGTGCCGGGACGCTAGCGCCTGCGGAGGAACCCGTGACGGACAAGGCCACCATCGACCTGGGGGACACCAAGCTCGAGGTACCGGCGATCGTCGGCACCGAGAACGAACGCGCCATCGACGTCGCGCAGCTCCGCGCCAAGACGGGCTACGTGACGCTCGACCCGGCGTTCATGAACACCGCGTCGACGAAGAGCGCCATCACGTTCATCGACGGCGACAAGGGCATCCTGCGCTACCGGGGCATCCCCATCGAGCAGCTCGCCGAGAAGTCGACGTTCGTCGAGACGGCGTACCTGCTCATCTACGGGAACCTCCCGAACGACGAGCAGCTGAAGGAGTGGAGCAAGAAGCTCACGCGCCACTCGCTCCTCCACGAGGACATGAAGCACTTCTTCGAGGGCTTCCCGGCCACCGCGCATCCGATGGCCATCCTCAGCGCGATGGTGACCGCGCTCTCGAGCTACTACCCCGACGCGCTCGACGTCGACAACATCGACGTGCGCGACATGACCATCGCGCGCCTCGTCTCGAAGGTCCGCACCATCGCGGCGTTCGCCTACAAGAAGTCCATCGGGCAGCCGTTCGTCTATCCGAAGAACTCGCTGTCGTACTGCGCGAACTTCCTCAACATGATGTTCTCGGTCCCGGCCGAGGACTACGACGTCGATCCCGAGCTCGTGAAGGTCATGAACCTTCTCCTCATCCTCCACGCCGACCACGAGCAGAACTGCTCGACGAGCACGGTTCGCGTCGTCGGGTCGAGCCGGGCGAACCTCTTCGCGTCGATCAGCGCCGGCATCTGCGCGCTCTGGGGCCCCCTGCACGGCGGGGCGAACCAGGAGGTGCTCGAGATGCTCACCGCGATTC
>JBEKGQ010000816.1:0-3536 GCA_050012715.1 Polyangiaceae bacterium | reverse complement strand
GCGCGCTCGTCGCGGTCGCGGCGGCGCTCGCGCTCGGGCTCTCGCACGCCGTGGACGTGGCGGGGTTCTTCCCGACCGCGCGGCACGCGAGCGCGTGGGCGTGGAGCGGCGCGGGCTTCGTCGACCCCGTCCAGGGGCTGCGCGTCGGTGCCGACGGAGTGCCCTCGCGCATCGCCGCCGACGTCGCGGCGGGGACGGCGCTGACGGGGGTCCCTCCCGGCGGGCGCGCGGCGGCGGGCGCGCTGACCGCCGTCGCCGGGCTGGCGTTGCCGCTGCTGCTGGCTCAGGCGCTGCTCGACCGGGCGCGGCGGGCTCGCGCGTGGCCCGCCGTGCTAGGGGCGACCGTCGCCGTCGCGGCCAGCGTGCTGTTCTTCCAGGCTGCGGCGGCGGGCCACGTCCCGGCCGCGCTCGGGACGCTGCCCGCCCTGGCGCTGCTCGCGTTCGCGGTCCGGCGGTATGGTGGGGGAGCATGACGGCCATCGACCTCGAGCGAGTGACGGCATCGTGGGGCGGGGCCGGCGGCGGGTGGGCGGTCCTCGTTCACGGCGGCGCGGGCGACGTCGCCGCCGAGCGCGTCGCGCGTCACGTCGACGGCTGCCGCGCGGCGGCCCAGGCCGCGATCGCGGTGCTGCGGGGCGGCGGCAGCGCGCTCGACGCGGCGGAGCGCGCGGTCGTCGTCCTCGAGGACGACCCGTCGTTCAACGCCGGCACCGGCGCGTGCTTGAACGCCGAGGGCGTCGTCGAGCTCGACGCGTCCATCATGGAGGGCTCACGCCTTCGCGCCGGGGGGGTGTGCGCGCTGCCGCCGTTCTTGAATCCGATCGCCATCGCGCGCGCGGTCCTCGACGACGGCCATCACGTGCTCTACGCCGCCGAGGGCGCGGCGCGCTTCGCGGTCGAGCACGGCTTCACGCCGTCGACGTCCGCCGCCATGACGACCGACGCCGCGCGGGCCCGGTGGCAGGCCGTGCGCGCGAAGGCGACCACCCCCGGCGAGCACGACGGCTGGGCTGGCGGCACCGTCGGCGTCGTCGCGCGCGACCTCCGCGGCGGTGTGGCGGCGGCGACGAGCACCGGCGGGCGCGTGAACAAGCGCCTCGGGCGGGTCGGGGATAGCCCGATCCTCGGCGCCGGCAACTACGCCGACGACGACGGCGGGGCGTGCTCGGCGACCGGCCACGGCGAGGCGGTCCTTCGGCTCTGCACGGCCAAGACGGCGGTCGACCTGCTACGCGGGCGCGTCCACCCCGAGGAGGCCGCCCGTGCGGTCATCCGTCAGCTCGGGGGACGTCTCGCCGGGACCGGCGGCGTCATCCTCGTCGATCGCGCGGGCCGGCTCGGCTTCGCGCGGAACACGCGCACCATGACGTGGGCCGCCGCGGGCGAGAAGATCGGCGACGTCCTCGCGGGCGCCTGAGCGCGCGAGAGGCGCGCCCTTCGGACCACGCGACGGCTCAGGTCTCTTCGGGCTGCGGCGGCGTGGCCTTGCGGTCGATCGCATCCTGCAGCCCATTCCGCAGACGCTGCGCGCGCTTGATGCGCTTGGCCTTGAGCGGCGTGGCGAGCCACTCGTGACGCTTCCGGACGTTCCAAAGGGCACGGTTCATATGGGCGGCGCAGTTTGCTCGGAAATCGCCGGAGGTCAAGAGAATCCGGGCCTTCCGCGTCAGTCCGGCACGGGCGTGAGCGCGACCTCGAGCCGGATCGGCGCCTGCCCCTCGACCGCCTTCACCTCGCGATCCGAGGGGAAATACCCGGAGGCCTTCACCGTCACGTGGTGCACGCCCACCGGCAGAGCCACCCCGTGGGCCGCCACGAGGTCGAGCGAGCCGACCACCTCGTCGTCGATGATCACCGTCGCGTCGGCGGGCGTCCCGGCCATCCGCAGGGACACCTTCGGCTTCGCGGCGACCAGCGGCGGCCGGCAGGCCGAGGCGAGAATCAACAGGAAGACGGGAAGACGGCTCACTCCCACTCGATGGTCCCCGGAGGTTTGCTCGTGATGTCCAGGACGACGCGGTTGATGCCGCGGACCTCGTTGCAGATCCGCGTCGAGATGCGCGCGAGGACGTCGTACGGGAGCTTCGCCCAGTCGGCGGTCATCCCGTCGACCGAGTGGACCGCGCGCACCGCGCAGGCCTCCTCGTACGTCCGCTCGTCGCCCATCACGCCGACGCTCTTCACCGGGAGGAGCACCGCGAAGGCCTGCCACACGTCGTCGTAGAGCCCGCCGGCGCGGATCTCGTCGGTCACGATGGCGTCCGCCGCGCGCAGGACGGCGACGCGCTTCTCGGTCCCCTCGCCGAGGCAGCGCACGGCGAGGCCGGGGCCGGGGAAGGGGTGACGCCACAGCAGGTCCTTCGCCATGCCGAGCTCCGCGCCGGCCGCGCGCACCTCGTCCTTGAAGAGCTCGCGGAGGGGCTCGATGAGCTTGAGGTTCATCTTCTCCGGCAGGCCGCCCACGTTGTGGTGGCTCTTGATGACCGCGCTCGGACCTTTGAAGGACACGCTCTCGATGACGTCGGGATAGAGCGTGCCCTGCACGAGCCAGCGCGCGTTCTCGACCTTCTTGGCCTCCTCGTCGAACACCTCGATGAAGACGCGGCCGATGATCTTGCGCTTCTTCTCGGGATCGGTGACGCCCGCGAGGGCCGACAGGAACCGCTCGCGCGCGTCGACCGCGACGAGGTTCAGGTGAAAGCTCTGGCGGAACGTCGCGACGACCTGCTCCGCCTCGCCCTGACGGAGGAGGCCATTGTCGACGAAGATGCACGTCAGCCGGTTGCCGAGGGCGCGGTGGCAGAGGACGGCGGCCACCGACGAGTCGACCCCGCCCGAGAGCCCGCAGATGACGTGCTCGTCGGGGGCGACCTTCGCGCGGACGCTCGCCATCGCCTCCTCGGTGAAGGCGCCCGCGGTCCAGGTGGGCGAGAGGCCGGTGACGTCGAAGAGGAAGGCGGCGAGGACGTCCGACCCGCGGGGCGTGTGCACGACCTCCGGGTGGAACTGGACGCCGTAGATTCGGCGCTGGGCGTTGCCGACAGCGCAGAAGGGCGTGTTGCCGCTGACGCCGATGGTCTGGAAGCCCGGCGGGAGAGCCGCGATGCGGTCGCCGTGGGACATCCACACGTCGAGCGCCTCGCGCTTGGCGAAGCGGTGGAGGATGCCCTCGTTCTTCTCGACGACGACCCGGGCGTGGCCGTACTCGCGCGCGGTGGCCGGCTCGACGCGCCCGCCGAGGAGGTGGGCGATGAGCTGCAGCCCGTAGCAGATGCCGAGCACCGGGACGCCCAGCTCGAAGACGCGCGGGTCGACGGTCGGCGCGCCGTCGGCGTACACGCTCGCCGGGCCGCCGGAGAGGATGACCGCGCGCGGCGCCATGGCGCGGATCTGGTCGAACGAGATCGTGCAGGGGTGAATCTCGCAGTAGACGCGCTGCTCGCGGACCCGCCGCGCGATGAGCTGGGTGTACTGCGCGCCGAAGTCGAGGATGAGGACGAGCTCGCGTGCCGCCATGGTCCTCGGACGAAGTACCA
>JBEKGQ010000815.1:0-3544 GCA_050012715.1 Polyangiaceae bacterium | reverse complement strand
CGCCGCCTTCCTCCCACGCGCTTCGCTTGAAGGCGTCGTTGCCGGCGCGCTCGATGGCCGGCCAGTCGGATTCGGCGATGTGGCTCGCTGCTCCGAAGTGAACCTGCACGTGGTGGTGCTGCGGGTCGAGCCCGACGACCACCATGTTCGGCTCGGACACGAGCGTCCCCACGAACCGGGAGAAGCCCGCCTCGTCGACGTAAGACGTGGTCGTCACCAGGCGCGCGTCGAACGGCGCCTGCGTGACGATGGCGCGTAGCTGCTGCTGGTCGACGGGCGTGAGGATCTGCGCTTCGTCGCGGACGACGAGGCTGCCCGCGTTCGCGTCGGCCGCAACGCCGAGCAGCCCAACCGCGAGGACCGGTCCCAGGAGGCGCTTGAGGAGCATGGTTACGTCGAGCGTAAGAACGCCCGCCCGTGAACGCCATAGGCGCCGGCGATGGGCTCAGCCCGGCCCCGCGGCATCACCCGCGTCACCGGTCGACGGCGTCATCTCGACCGGAGGTGCCGTGCTCCCCAGCGTGAAGCACCAGATCGACCCGTCGGCGGCGGCCAGGCCGCAGACGAGGGCGCTGTCGTAGCTGCCGAGCGCCTTCATCACGGGGAGCCCCGTGACCACGGCCGGCGTGGAGCTGCCCGTCGCGGAGACCTGCCCCCAGCACTCGGCGGTGCCGGTCCCCAAGAGCGCGCACGCCGCCTGGTTGCCGCCCCCGACGAGAGAAGCGACCGAAGCCGCCGCCGCCGGCACGGGCGTGGGGTTGTACACGCCGAGGCCCGAATCGGGGCTGGTGCTCCCGAGGTCTCCCGATGACCCGGCGGCGTGCCCCAGCTCGCCGAAGGCGTTGTCCCCGAAGCAGCGCACCGACCCGTCGGGGGCCAGGGAGCAGGTGAACGCGTTGCCTGCGAGGATGCTCGTCGCGGTCGGGAGATCCGCGCGAGCCAGCGGCGTGACGCAATCCGCCTGAGGGCATGCGGAGGGCGAGACCTGCGCCTCGTTGTTCTTCCCCCAGCACGCGACCTGGTTGCCGGCGTCGGTCAGGCTGGTCGCAGGGACGACGGCGCACGCGTGATCGTTGCCCACGGAGAGCAGCGTGGCGCCGCTGACGCCGGCGATCGCGGTGGGAGCGGGATAGCAAGTGCCGCCGGTCGACTGCGTTCCGACCCCGCATGGCACTCCGGCGTCGCTGCTCACTTGCATGCCGCCCCAGCACTGCACCGTGCCGTCCGCGGCGAGGATGCACGTCCACGTGCCGGCGGCCGCGATGGCGACCGCCGGCGGGATACCCGGGACGAGCGCGGGCGTCGCGGTGCAAGGAACCGCCCCCGGGCAGATGAGATCGCCGCTGGTCGCGGCCGCGTGCCCGAGCTGGTACGAGCCGTTGAGGCCCCAGCAATAGACGGCCTGCGAAGAGGTGATGGCGCAGGCGTGGTAGTCGCCGAGCGCAATCCAGGTCGCGCTCGCGACCCCCGACACGAGCTGGGGCTGCGCGACCGAAGCAGCGGTCGGTGGAGAGCTCCCGGCCTGGCCGTACGTGTTGTCGCCCCAGCACCAGACGGCCCCCGTCCCGTCGATGTCGCAGCCGAAGCCGATGCCCGCCGCGATGGACGGCGATGGCGTGGGCACGACGACGAGCGGAGGGGCGGCGTCCGCGGCGTCCGACGGCGGTCCCCCGTCGTCGCCCGTGCTGCTCGAGTCGTCGCCCGCGCTGTCGCCCCCCAAAATGTTCCCGCCGTCGATCGTGACGATGGCGTCGCCGACACCAGTCTCCTGCGGGCCCTCGTTCGCGCTGTCGGGGGCAAGGGACCAGCAGGCCGCGCCCCCGAGAATGGCGGCGAGCACGAGGCTCCCGCCGACGAAAGCGCGCACCCGATCAGACATGTTCAGCCGGGACACCCTGACTGAGAAACCCCGGAAGAGCTACGAATAGTCCTTCTCCATCCGCTCCTGGTCTTCCTTGCAGCGGATGCAGAGGTTCGTCTCCGGCCGGGCCTCGAGGCGCTTGAGCTGGATCTCCTCGCCGCACTCTTCGCAGACGCCGAACGTCCCCTCGTCGATCTTCTTCAGGGCCTTCTCGATCTTGTCGAGGAAGCTCTTCTCGCGACCGCGCAGGCGGAACGTGAACGACTGAAGGTACTCGCTCGACGCGAGGTCCATCTCGTCCGGCAGATCGTCGGTATCGAGCGCCATGTCCTGCTCGAGCGTCTGCTTGGCCTTCTTGAGGATCTCGTCACGCTTTTCGGTGAGGAGAGTCTTGAACTTCTTGAGGGTGGCCTTGTTCACTCGTCGCTCCACTTCGTGGAGCTCCTCGTGGACCTTCGTGGACTCCGTCCAGCGGGGCTGGACTCCGTCCACTACGGTTCACTCGAGAGAGCTGCGGTGCGGGTTGGAGAAGATGTGTGTGGTCAGAATGAGGAGAGAGAGTCGGAGGAAGGAGCGGACGATGTGCCGCTGAGGGGGCAGCACGTTAAGCAGCGGGGGGGCGGTCGTCAATGCGAGCCGACGGGGGGGGCGAAGCGAACCCGAGCAACCGGCGGGGTTCCTCCGGGGCGGGCGGGAGGGTATGGGAGGCGAGGAACATGGCCGAGGGCGTCAGGATCGGGATCGACGAGAACGGGCTCGGGCCGCGCCTGGGGCCGCTCGTCGTCACCGCCGTCGTCGCGGTCACGACGGGGGACGGCCACACGCGGGCCGAGTCGAGGCCGCGGGGGGCGCTGCGGAAGCGGCTCGATGACTCGAAGAAGCTCGTGACCTTCCGCGACAACGCGCTCGGCGAGGCGTGGGCCCGGGCGATCGCGAGGCGCATGGGGCACGGGGAGCTGGCGAGCCCGGCGGCGGTCGTGCAGGCGCTCTCGATCGACGCGGCCGAGGTGCTGGAGGCCCCGTGCCCCGCCGATCACGTGGCGCAGTGCTGGAGCCCCGAGGGCGAGGAGTTCGCCTGCGAGCCGAAGCTCCTCGCTCAGGTCGAGCGGGACCTCGCGAAGCTCGAAGGCGCGGGCGTGAACGTCACGAGGGCGGCCTGCGTCGTGACGTGCACGCGCCGGCTGAACGAGGGCGTCGGGCGGGGGCTCAGCCGGTTCCACATGGATCTCCACGCGATGGAGCGTCTCACGCTGGAGGCTCGCGAGCGGGCGGGGCGCGACGTCGTGGCCACGTGCGGCAAGGTCGGGGGATTCGATCGCTACTCGTCGGCGTTCGGACCGCTCGCGGGGCGGCTCCACGCCGTGGCCGAGGAGGGCCGCGCACGAAGCGAGTACGTGATGCCGGGGCTCGGGAGCATCGCCTTCGTCCGCGATGCGGACGCGAAGCACCTCCTCGTGTGCATGGCATCGCTCGTCGGCAAGTGGGTGCGAGACGTGCTGATGGGCCGCATCGTCCGTTACCACCGCGCCGGCGACCCGGAGCTCTCCGACGCGAGCGGCTACCACGACCCGGTGACGACGCGCTTCATCAAGGCGACCCGCCTCTCCCGCGAGCGTCGCGGTCTCCCCGACGATTGCTTCGAGCGAAAGGCGCTCTACCCCGCGTAGACCTGGGTGCTCGTAG
>JBEKGQ010000814.1:0-3546 GCA_050012715.1 Polyangiaceae bacterium | reverse complement strand
GTCCTCGCTCGAGGTGAGGGTCGCCGTACCCCCGTCGACCGCCACGCTCCACGTCGCGCCGCCGAACGGAGGCGGCTCGCTGCCGCACGCCGTGGCCCCGTCCGAGCCTGCCTCGCACTCGATCGCGGCCGCCACCGGCTGCGCGTTGCCGAGCTGCAGCGAGAACGCCCCGGACGACGGTCCGGTGCATGGTGCGTCCTTGCTCGAGCACGCGGCGAACGCGACGAGCGGGATGAGCGCCAGCAGCGCGCCCGCAGCGAGTCCGGCTCGAGTCACGGCCCCCACGGTAGCGACGAGTCGCACGAGCGTCGACCGGGCTCGGGCGGTATCCCTTCGCGGCCAGGCGGGGCAATGCTAGGCGTGCGCCTGCGGTGGTCACCCTCTCCTTCCTGGCCGGAACGCTGGAGCTGCGCGACTGGCCGCCGGGCCGGCCCCTCCCGCCGTCCTGCCAGTGGGACGACCGCACCCGCTGTCATCGCGCGCCCGCCGTCGCGTACGCCGACGTCGTCCGCGACCTCGTCACCACGAAGACTCCCTACGCCGACGAGGCGCGTCGCTACACCGAGCTCGCGGCCGGCGCTCGCGTTCACCGCGAGCCTCGGCCCTACCAGAACGAGGCCCTCGCGGCGTGGCGCGCGCAGCGCGGCCGCGGCGTGGTCGTGCTTCCCACCGGCTCCGGCAAGAGCCACGTGGCCGTCCTCGCCATCGACGACAAGCGGCGCAGCGCCCTCGTCGTCGCCCCCACGCTCGACCTCGTGCGGCAATGGTTCGACTTGCTCACGACGACCTTCGGCGGCCCGGTCGGCCTCGTGGGCGGCGGCGAGCACGACGTGCAGCCGCTCACCGTCACGACGTACGACTCGCTCTACCTGCACGCCGAGCACCTCGGGGCCCGCTTCGGCCTGGTCGTCTTCGACGAATGCCACCACTTGCCGAGCCCCGCCTACTCCATGGCGGCGAGCGCGCTGCTCGCCCCGTTCCGCCTCGGCCTGACCGCGACGCCGGAGCGGACGGACGGGCGCGAGCGTGACCTCGACGCGCTCGTCGGGCCCGAGGCCTACCGCAAGGACATCGTCGAGCTGTCCGGCGACTACCTCGCCGAGTACGAGACGGAGCGCGTGTCGATCGAGCTGTCGCCCGAGGAGCGCGCGCTGCACGACGCCGAGCGGGCGATCTACCGGGACTTCGTGACGAGCCACGGTATCCGGATGAGCCAGCCCTCGGGCTGGGGCGAGTTCGTCATGCTCTCCTCGCGCACCGCCGAAGGCCGGCGGGCGATGGCGGCCTACCGGAAGCAGCGCGCGATCGCCTTCGCGCCGAAGGCCAAGCTCGACTACCTCGAGCACCTGCTCCACCGGCACCGGGCCGACCGCGCCATCCTGTTCACCCAGGACAACGCGACCGCCTACGCCATCGCGGCGCGGTTCCTCGTCCCCGTCCTGACCCACCAGACGAAGATCCGCGAGCGGAGCGCCATCCTGGCCGGGCTCGCCGCCGGCACGTTCCACGCAGTGGCCACCTCCAAGGTCCTCAACGAAGGCGTCGACGTACCGGACGCCAACGTCGCCGTGATCCTGTCCGGCAGCGGGACCGTGCGCGAGCACGTCCAGCGGCTGGGGCGCATCCTCCGGAAGCGCGGCGACAAGCGCGCGGTGCTCTACGAGCTCGTCACGGAGGCGACGACCGAGACGTACACGAGCGAGCGCCGGAGGGAGCACAGTGCTTACCGCTGACCTCGTGAACGCTCGGCGGCGCGGGACCGAGCTGCGCCTGGTGTCGCTCGACGACGCCGGGCGCGCGAGAGCCGTCACGCTCGCCCGGCGGCTCATCGGGGTCGTCGCGGCGCACGTGGGTTGCAGCTACGAGGAGCTGTCGGCCGCGCTCGACGGCGTCGACGCGGAAGCGGGCGACTACCGCCTCAAGGACGGTCTCGCGAAGCTGCTCGAGGACCGCTGCGAGCTCGAGGCGCCGGTGGGGCCGGAGCCGGAGGAGCTCCGCCGCGACGTCTTCACGCGGGCGAGCGCGCGGCGCGCGGCGCTCGACGCGGGCGGCAAGCTGGACTGCGCCGCGGTGCTCGCCGAGGTGGCGGCCGAGCGAGGTACCTCGGCCGCCGTCGTCGAGCGCGGGCTCTTCGCCGATCTGCGGGGCGCTCAGCTGCTCGCCAGGTTCGACCCACCGGGCCCCGAGACCCTCGTGAGCCTCTACGAGCGAGCGCAGGCGCAGGCGGTCCTGCTCCGCGCGGTCAGGATCACGGTCGACGTCGAGCTCGCGTCGGCGGGGGCGACGCGCGCGCTCTTCCGGCGGCTCAAGTTCCTCCAGCTGCTCCACGTGATCACGCGCACGGACGCTGGCTACCGTGTCGTCATCGACGGCCCGTTCAGCCTGTTCGAATCCGTGACCAAGTACGGGCAGCGGCTGGCGCTCGTGCTCCCCGTCCTCGAGGGCTGCGATGCATGGACGCTCGAGGCCGATGTCCGATGGGGCAAGGAGAAGCGCCCGCTCGTCTTCCGCCTGAAAGGGGGCGCGACGCCGGCGGCGACCGAGGAGCCGCCGCTGCCCGACGAGGTTCGCGCGCTGATGAAGTCGTTCGCGGCGCTCGAAACACCGTGGCGCCCGTCGGCACGGACGACGCTCCTGGAGCTCCCCGGGGTCGGGCTGACGGTGCCCGATCTCGTGTTCGAAAAGCGCGGTCACGACGGCGTCGTGCGCCGCGTCTTCCTCGAGGTGATGGGCTACTGGAGTCGCGCCGCGGTGTGGCGTCGGGTGGAGCTCGTGCGGGCGGGCCTCGCCCAGCCCATCCTGTTCGCGGTGAGCTCGCGCCTGCGCGTCAGCGAAGAGGTCCTCGACGCCGATTTGCCGGGCGCCCTCTACGTCTACAAGGGGACGATGAGCGCGCGGGCCATCGCCGAGCGCCTCGAGACGCTCGGGGCGAGCTAACCCCCGAGGCCGACGATGCGGCCGTCGTCGCCCAGCCGGATCCGCCGCGACGCCGGCTCTCTCGGCAGGCCGGGCATCGTCATGATGTCTCCCGCGAGCGCGACGAGTAGTCCGGCGCCCGCGCTCAGCCGCACCTCCCGCACGGTGACGACGAAGTCGCGGGGCCGTCCGGGGCGCTTGGGATCGTCGCTCAGCGACAGGTGGGTCTTGGCGAAGCAGATCGGCAGAAGATCCCCGCCGAGGGCCTTGTAGCGGGCCAGGTCGGCGCGGGCGCGGGCCGTGAACACCACGTCGCGCGCGCCGTAGACCGTGCGGGCGACCGCGCGCGCCTTTTCTTCCGGCGGCAGGTCGAGCGGGTAGAGGAACCGGGGCGGCGGTGGAGCGGCGTCGGTGCCGTCGGCCACGTCGCACACCGTGCGGGCCAGCTCCGTCGCCCCCTCGCCCCCGCGGGCGTAGCCCTCGTGCGCGGCGAAGGCGACGCCGCGGGCGGCCATCTCCTTCGCGAGCGCGGCGATGGCGTCCGTGCTGTCGTCCTTGAACGCGTTCAGCGCGACGACGACGGGGACGCCGAACGCCGCGACGCTCTCGAGGTGCTTGTCGAGGTGGTCC
>JBEKGQ010000813.1:0-3556 GCA_050012715.1 Polyangiaceae bacterium | reverse complement strand
GGAACGAGCAAGCGCCTGAGCATGGGCAGAACCTCCACCGCCCATTCTGCTACCGCCCCGTGCAGCAAGTATGGAGGCCCCCGGTAAAGCTCTGTAAACCGCCCGAGGGCCCGTCTCTTCTAGAAGATGAAGACCCCGCACGCGATCACCGTGCTCCAGACGCCCTTGGGGTGCCCCTCGGCGCTCTGCACGATGTTGCGCGTCTTGAGGATCGTCTTCTCCAGCCGGAACACCTGCTCGCGCTCGCTCCACGCCTTCTCGGCGTCGAACTCGATGCCGAGCGTCGTGCCCAGCATGGTCGCGGCGAGGTCCTCCGCGTAGTCGCCCGCCTTCTTCGCCGTCTCGCCGTAGCTGTGGTGCTCGGAGAGGTAGCCGTACTTCGCCGTGTCCGCCGGGCGCGCGAGGCCGATGGAGGCGGCGATGAGGCGGTTCGGCTCGTTCGTGTCCTGCCGGGCCATGACGCAGTGGACGATCTGGCCCGGCATGATGAGCTTCTCGCCCTCTTTGCGGCTCATCTCCTTGCAGTGGGGCGGAAAGATGGAGCTCACCGTGACGAGGTTGGCCTTCTCGATCCCCGCGTCGCGGAGCGCGAGCTCGAAGGACGAGAGACGATCCTTGTGAACACCGACGCCGTTCGTGAAGAAGATCGCCTTCGGCACGAACATCTCGTGCATCACCGGGAAGCCGCTCTCGCCCAGGACGATCCGGCTCTGGTCCTTCTTCTTCTTTCCCATTCTCTTCGCGCGCCAGAGTACTCGGATCGTCCGTCCGGTTGAGTGAAATCTATGGGTGCGGCCGCCGCCTGCTCAGGCCTTCTTGGCTGCCTTCTTCGCGGCGGGCTTCGCCGCCGCCTTCTTCTCCGCCGCGGGCTTCTTCGCGTCGGCCGCGGGCTTCTTCGCCGCGGCGGGCTTCTTCTCGCCTCCGCTCGCGCGCTTCGACGTCGACGTGTACCAGTCGTAGAGGCGCGGCACCGGCCACTCGAGGAGGCGCTGGCGGTACCCCGCGTCCTTCACGCGCTTCTCGAGCTCGAGGATCGCGTCGATGAGCTTCTCGCGCGTCCCGAACTTGCCCTTCACCTCGGTGAAGATGCCGTGGAGGCGCAGGAGCTTCGCGTTCGACACGTGGGCGAGGCCCTTGTCCTTGTTCGTGCGGGCGACCCAGAGGTCCTCCCCGGTGAGCTTCTCGACCGCCTCGACGAGCTTCGCCTTGTCGCCGAACTTCTCCTTCAACAGCGCGAGCGGGGTCTTGCTGGACATGATCGTGTTCCTTCCTTCCGAGGGTGCGCGAGATGACTCGCGCGGCAAATGAGGGCGGAGCCATAGCAAGCAGGGCCGGCGCGAGCAAGGTGAAGGACGTGTAAGCTCGGCCCGCCGCGGTCCGTTCTCCGTGGCGTGGAGGCTCGATGAGACACGCGCACGCTCACCTGGGGGCCGCATTCCTCGTCCTCGCCCTGCTCGGGTCGGCTCTGTCCGGCTGCGCGGCGGGCGACAAAGGCACGGGCGGGGCGATGGCCCCGAGCGCCGCGGCCCAGCCCGAGCCGATGGCCCCCCCCGCGCCGCCACCCCCTCCGCCCGGCGCTGCGGCGGCCGGGGGCGCGGCCCCGATCCTCCTCGCGATGAACGACCCCGCGAAGCCCAAGTCGGTGAGCGACGCGCCGCACTCGGCGGCGATGCTCATCTACACCGCCAACCTCTCGCTCGCCGTCTTCCAGGTCGAGCCGCAGCTCGACGCGGTCGAGCGCGTCGCGCGCGAGGCCGGCGGCTACCTCTCGTCGCGGCAGGACAACGCCATCACCATCCGCGTCCCCCGCGACCGCTTCGACGACGCGATCGCGCGCATCGAGAAGCTCGGCGACGTGACCCACCGCGACATCAAGGCGCAGGACGTGACCGACGAGTTCGTCGACCTCCAGGCCCGCCTGAAGAACGCCTACGCCATCCGCGACCGCCTGAACGAGCTCCTCTCGCGCGCCGCCGTCAAAGAGGCGCTCGACATCGAGAAGGAGCTCGGCCGAGTGACCGAGGACATCGAGCGCATGGAGGGCAAGCTGAAGCTCCTCCGCGACCAGATGGCCTTCTCGACCATCACCGTCACCTTCGCGCCCGTCGCGGTCGAGCAGGTCCAGGACTCGACCATCCTCGCTCCCTTCCCGTGGATGAAGGGCCTCGGCCTGCAGTCCCTCCTCAACGTGCACGCCAACTAGGAGCGCGCCCCGCGATGAAGCTCTCTCTCGTCTCTCTCCCGTTCCTCCTCGTGGGCGCGCTCACCGTCGCCGGCTGCGGCCGCCCCTTCGACGTGAAGACCGCGCCCGGCCTCGTCGAGCTCGACGACCAGGAGCCCGAGTACGCCTACCGCGCCATCTCGCCCGAGCGCGTCGTCATGGCGGTCCGCGTCGTCGACACGAAGGGCCGCGGCGACCTCGAGTTCTGGACGCGAGCCACGACGCTGCGCATGCACGAGCTCGACGGCTACGCCCTGCTCGGCACCGCCGACGTGAAGTCCCGCGACGGCACGCCGGGCCACGAGCTCCGCTTCGGCCACGACGAGGGCCACAAGCCGTTCCTCTACGTGGTGCGCGTCTTCGTCGCGCAGAAGCGCCTCTTCCTCGTCGAGACCGGCGGCCCCCAGGCCGAGATGGATCGCTACAAGCCGACTCTCGACTGGATGGAGGCCACCCTGAAGCTCGATTAGCAGACGGCTCTGCGCCTCTGCGGCCAATCTCCTCTCACTCTCGGGAGAGGCTCGCGTCGACGACGTCGGGCATCGAGCGGTAGCGCCGGTAGTACTTGGTCACGCTGACGACGTAGTCGCGCGTCTGCGCGTAGGGGGGGATGCCGCCGAAGCGGATGACCGCGCCGTCGCCCGCGTTGTAGGCGGCGATGGTCAGCTCGAGGTCGCCGTTGAACTCGTTGGCGAGGATGCGAAGCAGGCGCACGCCGCCGAAGATGTTCTCCCGCGGATCGTCGATGTCGCGCACCTGCATGAGCGACGCGGTGTCGGGCATGAGCTGCATGAGGCCGCGCGCGCCCGAGACGCTGACCGCGCGGGGGTCGTAGTCGCTCTCGCAGCGGATGATGGCGCGCACGAGCTGCTCGGGGATCTGGTAGAGCGTCGCCGCCTGGCGGATGACCTCCCCGTAGCGGGTGTACCGCGCCACGTCGTGGTCGCTCGGCGGCACGGGGACGACGCCGGGCGCGGCCCCGGACCGGCCGCTCTCGCCGTTGCCGTGGATGTAGACGCGGTAGCGCTTGTCACCCCCCGGTTGGGTGGCGAAGTGCACGACGCCCTCGGCGTCGGTGAACTTGTAGATGTCGGCGCGCGCGGGCGAGCCCGCCCCCATCGACGCGGCCGCCGCAACCACCGCGAGCGCGAGCCCGGTCACGGCGCGAGGCAAGCGGGTGGGGCGGGGCAAGCGGGGAACCTCGGAACGCAAATGGTGCCAACTCACGGGCCCGGCAGCAAGTTACCCGGGCCCGTCGGGGACAAGCGGCGCGTCGCGCCGCGTATTCCCCGGGGTTCGTGGTAGTTCTCCCGCCAGGCCGCCGTGCAAGACTGG
>JBEKGQ010000812.1:0-3559 GCA_050012715.1 Polyangiaceae bacterium | reverse complement strand
GCATCCCCTGGAAGGCTACCGCGTTGTGGATGGCGGTGGCCGGGGCGGAGCTTCTCCCACATGTACTTGTACACGCCCACGGAAAGGGCGGGGCCAAGGTCGATTATGGGTTCCCAAGGGCCTGTGCCCCGCGATAACACTGGACTGTTCGGAGCTGATCATGTGTTTCGCGCAGGGGGCTACGCACTCGGAGGTGACCATTGCTCGTGTTCCCGATGCTGGCTGCTTCGCTCGTCATCACGACGAGCCCTGACTTTTCCCCGGCCTTCGGGCACGTTGCAGCACCCTCCGCCTGCTCCGCAAGCGAGAGCGGAGCTTCGCGAAACGCGAAAAACCTCCCCGCCTTCCTCTCGGGCCGTGCGAAGGAGCCTTCGCGGGGCCGCTCGATGCCGCTCGGAGCGCTGAAGGCCTTCGAGGGCAGCGACGACGACGACGAGACGGTCGAGCCGCCGGGCGCGCCGACGCGCGCGAACAGCTACGTCTGCCCTTCCGACATGGTCATGATCGGCCGTTCGTACTGCATCGACGTCTACGAGGCGTCGCTGATGCAGGTGGCGAGCGACGGGTCGGAGAAATCGTGGCCCTACTACGACCTCATCCCCGAGGGGGTCGTCGTCCGGGCCATCAGCTCAGCCGGTGTGTTCCCGCAGGGCTACATCAGCGGGCACCAGGCGGCCGCGGCCTGCGAGCGCAGCGGCAAGCGCCTCTGCAAGCCCGACGAGTGGAAGAACGCGTGCATGGGCCCGAAGAAGACCATCTTCCCCTACGGCAACGAGCGGCAAATTGGCCGCTGCAACGACAACGGCCGCAGCTCGATGCACTTCTTCAACGCCAAGCTCGACGACAAGCCCGAGAACAGCTGGATGTGGGGCTATAACGGGAACATGACCGACCCCCGGCTGAACCAGCTCGAGGGGACGCTGACGCGGAGCGGCGAGCGTACGGGCTGCACCAACGAGTACGGCGTCTTCGACATGGTCGGGAACCTCCACGAGTGGGTCGACGACCCGGACGGTACCTTCCAGGGTGGCTACTACCTGGACACCCATCTCAACGGGGACGGTTGCTACTACCGGACGACGGCCCATCCGATGTCGCACCTCGACTATTCGACTGGCTTCCGCTGCTGCGCCGACGTCGACGACCTCTGATCCCCCCTGCGCGGGGCCTCTTTCAGACATCCTCGGGCGGCGCTACATCAGCAGCCAGACACCATGGATCCCAAGACCCTGCACGCCCGCCTCGCCGAGGCCGCCAAGCGCTTTCACGCGGAGGCCATCGACGAGCGCGGTGGACGCGATCCCGTCGCCGCGCTGTACGCCGAGCGGCGTGCCTCCTACTCGCTCTTCTCGCTCCCGCTGAGCGACGCCGACTGCGAGGCGCTGCGGCCGTACCTCTTCGGGCGCCCCATCCCGCGCAAGGCGGGCGACAAGCCGCTCGTCTGCCTCAACCTCGTCGACGGCGAGTGGCGGCGCCCGGCCGAGCTCGTGCCGATGAAATCCCTCGCGGACCGGCGCGTGACGCTCTTCGAGCTGGCGCGCTCGCGCCCGGCGGACTGCACGCAGGCCATCGATCGCGCCCACGCGTTCTGGAGCTCGTTCGAGTGGACGAACGAGGGGCTCGCGTACCGGAAGCACGTCATCAAGAGCTTCTCGCGCCTCCTCCAGTACTTCTACGAGGAGTGCCTCGACGAGCTGCGCCAGCAGACGCCGAAGACGCGGCTCGAGGCGGACAAGGACTTCTGGGAGGCCAAGCGCGCGGCCGACCACCTCGAAGGCAACGCCGAGAAGGCGATGCGCGGCGAGCTGGTGCCCACGATGCTGGCGGGGCAGAGCTACTGGAAGGACGCCTACATCCCGGCCGGCGTTTGCACCGTCATCACGCCGATGAACTTCGTCTACGGCATCCCCGGCATCCAGGTCGTCGGCTGCTACCTCAGCGGCTCGCCGATGATCTTCAAGGGGCATCCCTTCTGCGGCATCACGAACACGACCATCACGCGGATGCTCCTCGCCGCCGGGGCCGATCCGCGCGCGGTGCACAAGCTCGAGGGCTTCGGCGGCGACGTGGCGCCCATCGTGGAGGACGCGCGCATCGCCGTCGTCAGCGTGACCGGCAGCGCCGAGACGGCGAAGGCCCTCCAGGCGAAGCGGGGCGTGCGGCCGGTGAAGTTCGAGGGCGGCGGCTGCAACTGGTCGTGGATCGACGACGGCTTCTCGGACGCGGAGCTGAAGAAGATCGCGGCGCGCCTCGCGTACTCGAAGCTCGGGCTCGGGTCGCACAAGTGCACGAGCCTGCACGGCATCGCCGCGAGCCGCGCCACGCTCGACCGGGTGGAGCCGCTCGTCGTGGCGGAGATGAAGACGTGGGAGCTGCGTGACCCCCGCGGTGCCGCGCCGGGCGAGACGAAGATCGTGAGCCCGGTGATGGTGCACAAGGCGAGCACGGTGACGAGCATCCAGGCGGCCGCCGAGGCGGCGGGCGTGAAGGTGCTCCTCGAGGGCGGCAAGGTGAGCGGTAGCGACTACGCCGACCACGCGGAGGTCGCGGCGCCCGTCGTCCTCGGTCGCGTGACGCCGGACCTGAAGCTCACGGTGGACTGGGACGGCAAGGAGGCGAGCATCGCGCCCGCGCTGACCGAGTTCTTCATGCCGGTCCTCGTGACGATGGAGACGTCGACCTTCGACGATTTCCTCCGCTTCTCGGTGAACGTGAACCCGCACGATCTGGCGACCAGCCTCTGGACGCGCGACGACGCGAAGCTCGCCCGCGCCCGCCGGATCATCGGCGGCATGCTCAAGGAGAACGACGGCACCGACAGCGCCCTCGAGTGGGAGGAGTTCGGCGCGAGCGGCGTCGGCGAGAGCGGAAACACCGGCGTGGGCGACGCGACGACGACCATCGCGATGTTCTGCCGGCGCCAGAAGGGCCGCCACTTCGTGCTCTGAAGTGACGCGGGCCGCCTGCCCGCCGAGGGAGGCGCTTGAAAAGTGGCCCTTCCCGGCCTATGAACGCCCCACCCCATGTCGAGCTACATCACGAGCGAGGACGAGGCCCAGAAGAAGTTCGCCGCCGACGACAAGGTGTGGCGGGCGCCCAAGTTCTTCACCCTCGCCTTCGTGACGCTCCTCATCTGCCTGTCGGCGATCTACCTCATGTCGACGACCGGGGGTTGCTCGCTCCAGATCGTTCCCTGAGCGCGGCGCGCACCTCGTCCGCGTCGTCGAAGGGGACGGTGCGGCCCCCCGCGGTCTGACCGGACTCGTGGCCCTTGCCGGCGATGAGGACCACGTCGTCCTCGCCGGCGTCGAGGACCGCCGTGCGGATCGCCGCGCGGCGATCGAGCTCGAGCGACACGGCGACGCGCGGCGCGATACCGACGCGGATCTGCGCGGCGATGGCCGCCGGGTCCTCGCTTCGCGGGTTGTCGCTGGTGAGCACGACGCGGTCCGCGGCCGACACGGAGGCTCCCATGGGCGTCCGCTTGTCCCGGTCGCGATCGCCGCCGGCGCCGAAGACGACGACGAGCGCGCCGCTGCCAGACAGAGTGCGCGCCGTG
>JBEKGQ010000811.1:0-3572 GCA_050012715.1 Polyangiaceae bacterium | reverse complement strand
ACGGCTCTCCCGACCGCGGTCTCCGAGGCGGACCCCACGCCCATCCCTTCGCTCAAGGATGCGCTGCAGCCCATCTTCACGAACGGGATGCGAGACGTCTTCAAGTGGGTCCAGGCCAACGTCGATGCGCTGGCGGCCGTGACCGGGGCGGCGCTCGTCGTGGATCTCGACGGGCAGGACTCGGTGGCCTTCGCGGCCGGAGCCAGCGCTCGGTTCGATCCGATCTTCCTCTTCGACAACTGGCCGCATCCGCACGGCGTCGTCCCGGCCCACCTCGCGCTGGCCGCCGCCGCGTACTACCAGCCGATGTTCGCGACCGCCTCCATGGCCTCGCAGGCCGGCCCGCTCCCGCCGGTGCCGATGTTCGTCCTCGATCGGCAGCGCCTCGCGACCTACACCGACAGCGCCACGCAGTTCGACAACCGGTGGGTGGCGCGCATGCCCGGCGTTCAGGCGCTGCGCTCGCTGGGGATCAAGCGATTGCTCTACGTCGCGCCGCCGGGGAGCCTCCGCGAGCTCGACGACCTCAACGACGACTTCGTCACCGACCACACCGCGGGCATCTCCGTCGCCCTGCTCGACGTGACGGCGATCGACGCGCTGCACCTCAAGAACCAGACGTCCACCGACTACGTCCCCGTGCCGCGGAAGACGCTGTTCTCGAGCGGCACCCCGGGGGGCGGGCGGCCGACGCCGCAGGAGTTCGGCACGGTGCCGGTCGTGCTCAGCCTCGTCGGCGGGACGCTCCTCGGCGTCGCCTGGAGCCGCAGCGGAACGTGGAACCGCGGGTGGGGAGGCTGACGGGTGCGCCACTCGGTCTTCACCATCGAGGTCTGCGCGCGGTTCGACCTCGGGCCGCAGCTCCTCGACGCGCTCCGTCCCCTCGTGCAGACGGCGCCGGAGAACGTGTCCCGCGACGAGGCCTGGCGGCGTCACGCGGAGGCGGCCAACCTGCTGCTCCAGCACGTCGACGTCATCGAGCGCGGCTGCTGGGAGTACTTCGACGACGAGGCGCGCGCGAAGTGGATGTTCGACGACTGGACCCGCCCCGTCCTCGAGCGCCAGATCCCGCGGCAGGAGGCGTCCGGGAACCCCGGCTACCGCGACTCGAGCCCGCGCTACCTCACCTTCACGATGGTGTACCTGCTGGCGCGCGACTCGCCGAGCGACCGGGCGCTCCGGCCGCTCTGTCAGATCCCCGACTCCGACCTCTGGCAGAAGGCGACGTTCCGGCGCTTGCTGCAGGCGGTGCGGACGCTGAGCTTCGGCAGCGTCAAGGCAGACGCGATGTACTTGATCCCGCGGGACGCCGACTGGGGCTTCACGCAGCAGGATCTGGCGTCGTCGACGTACGACTACCTGCGGCCGCTGACGGGGACGTGAGGAGGAGGCAAGCGATGGTGTCGGTCGTCTCGAGGATCGTAGCGAGCGCGCTCGCGGTGGTTTCGCTTGCGGCTTGCGGCGGGGGGCAAGCGGCGCCGAAGGATGCGACGCCGACGGCGACGGTGTCTCCGACGGGGAATGCCGCGGCCGCACCAGCGAAGAAGCAGGTCTGCTGCGAGTCCTTCGGATACGGCACCGGCATGGTCGAGTGCTGCACGAAGGCCGCGTGGTCCGCGCCCGAGGCGTGCGTCGTTCCCCCCGGCTTCGTCGGTGGCGGCAAGCGCGTCGTCGACGACGCGAAGTGCAACGGCAGCTAGCGCCTTCCTCTCCAGCCCGTTCCTCAGCGCCCCGCGCTCGACTCCGTTCCCTTCGGGCTCCGTGCCCAGCGTCTCGCGCTCGCCGGCGTTCCTCCGTGGCTCGGTCTCGAGCGCCCCGCGTTCAGCCGTGTTCGCGCCCGGCTCGGCCCCGGGCCGCTCCGGCTCGCTGCCGTTCTCCTCGCGCTCGGCCTCGTTCCCCTCGCGCTCCCCATCGAGCGCCCCGCGCTCACCCCCGTTCCGCGCGCGCTCCCCATCGAGCGCCGCGCGCTCACCCCGGTTCCGCGTGCGCTCCCCATCGAGCGCCTCGGGCGCGCCCCCGTTCCGCATGCGCTCCCCACCGAGCTTCGCGGGTTGGCCCCCGTTCCCGACGCCATCCCCCTCGTTCCCCGCGCCTTCCCCTCCGTTCCCGACGCCTTCGCCCCCGCGCGCGCTGCGTTCGCTCTCGTTCCCGCGCCCTCGCCTCTCGCGCCCGACGCCCGCGCGCGCGCGCAACCCCTCTACATCCCTCACTATCTCCCGCTCGCGAAAAAAAGTGATCGGCGCGTGGCAAATCCGGCCCTCGTTTGGTCCCCCCTTAGGGAGAGGCGAGGACGAGCCGGGAAGCTCGTACCGGACCCTCAGTACGCGAAAGGAGGTGAAGACCAATGGGTACGATCATTCAAACGAAGGGCAATCGGGCCGCCCGCGCGGGACAACTCGTCGCGGGCGCGCGGAAGCACTTCGCGAACGGGGGGCAAGTCCTCGCGTTCGCGGGGGCTCTCGCGAACGTCACCGTGGATGCGGCATGCGATGAGCTGAACACGCTCGTCACGAACCGCGCCGCGTCGACGGCGGCCCGTGCGACCGCCCGGGACAAGGTGGCGACCGAAGAAGCGGCCATGCCGGCGCTCGTCGCGTTCATGAACGCGTTCGAGGGCCTCATCCGCATCATGTTCGCCAACGACTCCACTTCGCTCGCCGATTTCGGGCTCCAGCCGCGCAAGCAGCCGGTGCCCAAGACGGCAGCGGAGAAGGCGGTCGCGGCCGCCAAGGCCGCGGCGACGCGCGAAGCGCGTGGGACCAAGGGACCGAAGGCCAAGAAGGCGGTGAAGGGGAACGTCACGGCGCAAGTCGTCGTGACGCCGCTCACCACCGTCGCGGCCCCGGCCCCGGCAGCTCCCGCGCAAGCGCCCGCCCCGACCACGGGCGGCACGGCGCCGGCGGCTCCGCCGAAAGGCTGAGCGCCGGTGACGACAACCAGGGACGGGACGACGCCGCGCCGTGAGCGCGGACGCGGCCTCCTTCCGTCCCGCGACATGCGCCCCCCTCCCGCAGGCCCCGGCTCTGCGGGAGGGGGGGGCGATGGCGGCGAAGCCGCTCGCCGAAGGCGCCGGCAAGCCGAAGAAGGAATGAGCATCGGAACGATCCAGCGGGCTCTCCGCCTTCAGAACAGGCTCCGCTGCGCCCCCGCGACGGCCTCGAAGCTCGTCCCGAGGAACGGGAGCACCACGTCGCACGCGGGCGCGAGCTGCTTCTCCAGGTAGTGCGCGTGATCGATGGGCGCCGAGCGGCGGTCGACCGGCTCGGGGCCGCGCGTCGTGATCACGTACTCCACTTCGCGGACGTCGGCGTTCTCGAGCATGCGCGCGGCCTGGACGTGCGGGGGCGCGCCGCCCTGGGCGTATTCGTCGAGATCGCGGCGGACGCGTTTCCGGTAGACGAGCTCGTCGTCGAGGCGCCCTTCTCGTAGGTCGCGCACCGTCTCGACGAGCCACGCCGCGAAGGGCTCGTCGGTGAACACGCGCCGCAGGAGCTCGCGCTGCACCCGGCGTGCGAGCGGCGTCCAGTCCGTCCGCACCGCCTCGAGGCCGCGCACGACGACGCCGATGGAGC
>JBEKGQ010000810.1:0-3584 GCA_050012715.1 Polyangiaceae bacterium | reverse complement strand
CACGCGCGGCGTGAGGCACCAGGGGGCCGTCGCGTTCGCGCCGGAGCTGCGCATCGTGCCTCTGCACGAGCTCGTCCTCGGCGAGGACGCCCTCGTCATCGCGCTCGACGAGGTGCAAGACCCGCAGAACTTCGGCGCGGTGATCCGGTCGGCGGTCGCGATGGGGGCGAGCGCGGTCATGTGGCCCGAGCACCGCTCGGCCCCGCTGTCGGCGGCGACGTTCCGGGCCTCGGCGGGCGCGGTGGAGCACGCGACGCTGTGCCGCGTGTCGTCGCTCCCCCCGGCGCTCGACGAGCTGCGCGCCCGCGGCCTCCGGGTCGTGGGGCTCGAGATGAGCGGCGACGTGGCCATCGACGCGGTCGACCTCGCGGGACCGGCGGCGCTCGTCGTCGGGGCCGAGGACAAAGGCCTGAGGAAGACTGTGAAGCGAACGTGCGACGCGCTGGCGAGCCTCCCCATGCCGGGCCCGATCGCGTCCCTGAACGCCTCCGTCGCCGTGGCCATCGCGCTCTACGAGGCGGTGCGGCAGCGGGGCAGGCGGTGACCCGGCCGCGCTCCGTCCTTCGCATCTATCTCTTCGCGCTGCTCGGCTGGACGTTCGACTTCTACGATCTCGTGCTGCTCGGGTTCCTCATGGACCCGGTGGCGGCGGACCTCCACCTCTCGGCGACCTCCAAGTCGTGGCTCCTGGGAGTCGCCCTCGGTGCGTCGGGCGTGGGCGGCATCGCGGCGGGCGCGCTCGCGGACCGGATCGGCAAGCGGACCATGCTGGTCTGGACGGTGTTGATCTACTCCGCGGGCTCCCTCGTCTGCGGGCTCGCGACGGGACCGTGGATGTTCGTCGCCGGCCGCGCCATCGTGGGCCTCGGCGTCGGAGGCGAGTGGGCCATCGGCCACGGCATGCTCGCCGAGTCGGTCGCCCCGGCGCGCCGCGGACGGTGGGCGGCGGCCCTCCAGTCGGGCGAGCCGCTCGGCGTCGCGGTGGCCGCGCTCGTCGGCTACCTCGTCATGCCGCACGTCGGCTGGCGCGGCGTGCTCGTGGGGTCGAGTGTGACCGCGGTGATCGCGCTCGCGGCGCGGCGCTCCGTGCACTTGCCCGACGAGCCGGTGACGAAGGGCGCGAGCTCGCTCCGCCTGCTCGCCTCCACCGGCGTCGGGCGACGCCTCGCCGCCGCGTGGGTCCTCGGCGTACTCAAGCTCGGCACCTACTGGACTTGCTACACGTGGCTGCCGTCGTTCCTGCTCCACGAGATGCACCAGGACGTGGCCCGGTCGCTCACCTGGATGCTCACCGCGCAGGTCGGCCAGCTCGGAGGCATGATGACCTTCGGCGTCGTCTCCGACCGGGTGGGCCGGCGCCCGGCGTTCGCGGGCTTCTCCCTCGTCACGGCCGGCGCGCTCGCTCCCCTCGCCTTCGCCTGGCAGGCGCTCTCGGCGCACCCGGCCCTCTTCTGGGCGACGATGCTGGCCCTCGGCTTCGGCGCGGGCTGCACCGCGGGCTTCGGAGCCCTCCTCGCCGAGCTCTTTCCGACCGAGGTGCGCGGCGCGGCGATGGGCACGACGTACAACCTCGCCCGTGCGGCGCAGCTCCTCGCGCCGGTCGTGGTGCAGGCAGCGGTGCTGCGCGCGGGGCTGGCGGGAGGCCTCGGCGTACCCATGGTCCTGGCGCTGGGGACGGCGTCGTGGGTGTGGGTGCTCCCGGAGACCCGCGGGATCGTACTGCCGTCCCTCGCCGCGCGGAACGCGCCGGACGCAGGCGAACGATGAGGGCTTCCCGTCCTGCCGGGTTCCGGTGAGTCTCTCCTCATGAGCGCTCCGAGCGTCCGCACCGAGAAGTCCGGCCCGGTGACCACCGTCATCCTGTCGCGCCCCGCGCGCCGCAACGCCGTCGATCGCGACACGGCCGACGCGCTGGTCACCGCGTTCGAGGCATTCGACGCGGACGCGTCGGCGAGCGTCGCCGTCCTCTGGGGCGAGGGCGGCACCTTCTGCGCGGGGGCCGATCTCGTCGCCGCCGCCGGGGGACGCCCGAACCGCGTCGAGCCGACGGGCGCGGGCCCGCTCGGGCCCACCCGGATGACCCTGTCGAAACCCGTGCTCGCGGCCGTCGCCGGCTACGCGGTCGCCGGCGGGCTCGAGCTCGCCCTCTGGTGCGATCTCCGCGTCGTCGAGGAGGACGCCACGTTCGGCGTCTTCTGCCGCCGCTGGGGCGTGCCCCTCATCGACGGCGGGACGGTGCGCTTGCCCCGCCTCATCGGCGCGTCGCGCGCGCTCGACATGATCCTCACCGGCCGTCCCGTCGGCGCGAAGGAGGCGCTGGAATGGGGCCTCGCGAACCGCGTCGTGGCGCGCGGTCGAGCCCGGGAGGAAGCCGAGACCCTCGGCGCCGAGATCGCGCGCTCCCCGCAGCGCTGCCTCCGCTCGGATCGCCGCAGCGCCCTCGAGCAGTGGGCGCTCCCGCTCGACGCGGCCATCGCCCACGAGCTCACCCTCGGCGTCGAGACCATCGCGTCGGGGGAGACCCTCGAGGGCGCCACCCGCTTCGCGAAGGGCGCCGGTCGGCACGGCGCGCGGGAGTAGCCGCTACTTCTTCCTGAGCTGCATGGCCTTCACCTGCGCCTTCAGCGCGGTCGTGCGCGCCGCGACGAAGCTCGGGTCGAACGCGTCCTGGCCGGTGTACTTCTCGACGAGCTGCCCCAGCGCGAACGGCAGGAAGTGCAGCCCGACGACCGAGAGCACGAGCTGCTTGGCGTCGCCTTCCACGAAGGCGCCCTGCTCCTGCCCCGCGTGCACCCACGCCGCGCCCGCCTCGAGCACCAGCAGGATCCGCTCGAGGAGCTTTCCCCGGATGACCGGCCCCCAGTCCATCGCCTCTCGCAGGAGCAGCCGCGCCGCGTACGGGTGGGACGACAGCAGCGTCACCACCGTCTCGGTGATCGCGTCCAGCCGGTCGGGGAACGTGCCGCTGCTCACGTAGATCGCCTCGAGCGCCGCCTGCAGGCTCACGACGAGCCGGTCGAGCACCGCCTCGTAGAGCGCGTCCTTCGTGGCGAAGTGATAGAAGAGCGACGCCTTCCGCATCCCGACGCGCTCCGCGACGTCGTTCATGCTCGTCCCCTCGTAGCCGCGCTCGGCGAAGAGGCGCGTGGCGACGTCGAGGATCTCTTCCTTGCGGGGCTTGGCTTGCTCGGCTGCGTTGTTCATCGAAACTCCAATTTGCACTCCAATTGGCCGTCGGCCGTCGCCGGCGCCTATCTCCGTGACGGGGGTCCCCCGTCGGGCTGACGCCGCAGGGGCTTGAGGATCTCGGCGACTCGCGCGTTGAGGCCCTTCTCGGCGTCGCGCGCGAGGAGCGAGCCGGCGTGGAAGAGCGCGAAGCCCGCGTACTCGAAGAGGGCCTGCACCAGCCACGCCTCCGGATCCTCGTCGATGCCGAGGGTCACGACGTTCCGTGCCACGCGCTCGGCCCGCAACGAGCCGTCCGGGGCGGGACCGGCGCCGGCGAAGAGCGGCACGAAGACGCCGGTGCTCATGACGAACTGATCGACCGCGGCGCGGAGCTCCCGGCCCTTGCCCGCCTCGTC
>JBEKGQ010000809.1:0-3586 GCA_050012715.1 Polyangiaceae bacterium | reverse complement strand
CGACCGGACGCCGAACCCGACGAGCGAGCCGTGGGCGAACGCGCGCAGGGAGTCGAAGACCGGAAGCACCGAGGACTGCCCCGAGGGGTAGGCGAGCCACACCGGCTCCCAGGCGTGGGGATGCATGCGCTCGCGGAACGCGCGCAGGCCTTCGAAGTCGAAGAGCGGACGCGAGATCCACCGCGCCGCGCGCAGCGGCAGGGCCACCGGGCCCGAGAGCGGGGTGAGCCCGAGGGTCACGTAGGCGCAGTCTTCCACGTCCCGCAGCAGCGCCACGACGAGCGTCTCGGTCGTGCCGTTGGGTGCGTCGGCGCTGCGGAGGACGTCCTCGACGAGCCACGCCCGACGCCGGCCGATCGGCACCGCGGACAGGAAGCCGACGGCGCGCCCGCCGAGCTCCGCGACGAAGTACCGGTGCCGCGAGGCGGCGCGAAACGGCTCCAGCGCGACGAGGAACCCCATGGGCTCGATGTGCCGCGTGCGGAGCCAGTCGGCCCCGAGCTGCTCGATGGCCACGCGCAGCGGGGAGCCCGCCGCGAGCTCCCCCGGCGGCACGGCGCGGACGGCGAGGCCCTTGGCGCGCGCCCGGCGGAGCTGCTCGCGCAGACTACGGCGACGGGAGAGGCCATCGAGCCATTCGCGGGGACGGAAGATCGGCTGCTCGCCGATGAGCAACCGCGCGAGACCGCCGACGGCGGGCCCCTCGGTCGCGAAGAAGCACGCCCGCTTGCCGCGCTCGCGGGCGGCCGCCACGAATCGCGCCGCTGCCTTCCCGGTGTCCGCGAGGTCATCGTCCTCGCCGACGAGCGGGCGGCATGCCGCGACCCACGCCCGCGACGTCTCGGCGTACGCGACGCATGCGCCGGTGCCCTCGGGCGGAGCGGCGTCGAACCAGTGCCGCATGCCGGACTCCACGGCGAGAAACGACAGCGCGTCGCGTCCCCGCTCGACGGCGAGCTCCACGATGTCACGCGTCATGTCCGGCGGCGAGTGCATGGCACAGATTGGCTCCCATGGTGCGTAGAGTTTCGCGGGCTTGCAATCGGCGCGCGGCTTGCGATGCACGACCGTGTGGCGAATCGCGGCGTGCTCGCATCGTGCCTCTTCGCCGTCGCCCTCGTGACGGCGGCCTCCACCCTCGGCGGTGCCGGCGGCTGTGCTCGCGCCCCGGCGCGCCCCGCGACATCCACGGGGGACGCGTATCCGAGCCGGCCTCTCCGCCTGATCGTTCCCTTCCCGGCCGGCGGAGGCGCCGACTTCTGGGGTCGCCTCCTGGCCTCGAAGCTGACGGAGACCCTCGGGGAGCCCGTCGTCGTGGACGACGTTCCGGGCATGGGCGGCAACACCGGGACGGCGGCGGCGGCGCGCGCGCCCGCGGACGGATACACGCTCCTGCTCGGCTCGACCGGTCCTCTCGCCGTGCACCCGTTCACCTACGACACGTTGCCGTTCGATCCGGACGAGGACTTCGTGCCGGTCGCGTTGCTCGAGTCGTCGCCCATCGTGCTCGTCGTGCACCCGAGCGTGCACGCGTCGTCACTCTCCGAGCTCGTCGCGCTCGCGAAGACGCGGCCCGGAGGGCTCACCTTCGCCTCCAACGGCAACGGCAGCCCGGAAGAGATCGCGGGCGCGCTCTTCGACCGGCGGCTCGGGCTCGAGATCCGCCACGTGCCGTTCGACGGCGCCGGTCCCGCGCGGAGCGAGCTGGCCAAGGGCGGGGTCTCGATGATGTTCGATCCGTGCAAGGCCGCGCTGCCGGCCATCCAGAGGGGCAAGGAGCGCGCGCTCGCGGTCGCGAGCGAAGCCCGACTGGGCTCCCTCCCCGACGTGCCGACGTTCGGCGACGTGGGCCTGCGGGACTTCGAGCTACGCATCTGGACCGGCGTTCTCGCCCCGAAGGGTACGCCGCCCGACGCGGTCGCCGCCCTCAGCCGCGCCATCCGCGAGGCGCTCGACACGCCGGACATGAGAAAGGCCATGGCGGACCAGGGCAGCGAGCCGGGCTGCACGAGCCCCGAGGGCTTCGCGGAGCTCCTCCGGTCGGAGCGCGCGCGGTGGAAGAGGCTCGTGGCCGAGAGCGGCGTGGCGACAGTGCGCGGGCCGATCTGAGCGCCGCCGCCGGCGCGGCGTCAGAAGGCGTTCGCCTCCACGGGTTCCGTGTCGAACAGCGCGGGAGGCGGTGGGGGTGGCGGTGGGGCCAACCGGGCCACGCACCAGTCCTGCGCATCTTCGGCGCGAGCGAGCGGCGCCTCGAGCTCGAAGAGGCTGTGACGGAGCGCGCCCGCGCCGTCGCTCTCGTCGCCTCCGATGCGCGCATGGACGACCGACTTGTCCGCGACTTGCAGCATGCCGAAACGCGTCCACAGCGCATGCTCGCGAAACGTCACCAGGGCGTCCGTCACGCGAAGCCGGTGGAGCCGCCCGTCGACGCGCACCGTGCACATCGACCCCGGCTCCCCGATCACCGTTCGCCCGACGACCTCGGCGGGGATGATGCACCCCCCGCCGACCGTGATGGCGGCGAAGGTCTGCGGATCATCGAAGACGCGGCGGCGTACGCCGGCGCAGACACGCACGTCGATGGTCTCGTGGCCCACGTCCGCCGCCGCCACGCCGGTCGTCCGGGTCGACCCGGTTCCGGCGTAGACGAGGTCGACCGCGTAGCCCCCGGGGCGGAGCTGGGTCGCGCAGCCGAGGGTGAGCGCCGCGAACACGGCGGGACCGACCGCCGCAGCGATTCGGGGGATGGCGGGGCGTGCGGCATCGGGGAATCGCGCGGTGGTGGGTTCGGGCATGCCGGGCGGGCGGGGATGCAAAGCGGCGGCCGCGAACCGGCGCCAAATCGGGACCTTCGCTGGTGTCCCGGCAACGCCGAGCGACGGTCCTCTGGCTGTGCGATCCTGCCCCGCCATGCCGGATCAGTCGCCGCCCGTCTCGGTCCCTCGCCTTCACACCGCACGCTTGACCCTCCGCGAGTACCGCATGAGCGACTTCGACCGGTTCGCCGCGAACCTCGCCGATGAGGACGCGATGACCTTCGTCGGCGTCCAGGACCGCCGCACCGCGTGGCGGATCTTCGGCTGCAATACGGGCGGGTGGCTCCTGCAAGGCGTGGGCTGGTGGGCGGTCGAGCTGCGCGACGGCACCCTCGTGGGCAACGTCGGCGCGTTCTTTCGCGAGCCCTGGCCCGAGATCGAGATCGGCTGGAATACGATGCGCGCGCACTGGGGCCAGGGGTTCGCGACCGAGGCGGCCACCGAGGTGGTCCGGTACGTCTTCGAGGAGCGCCGGGAGCGGCGCGTGACCGCGCTCATCGACGCCAGGAACACGGCGTCTCTGCGCGTCGCGGCGGCCCTCGGGATGACCTACGAGGCCGACACGGAGATCTTCGGGAAGATCGTGGGGCGCTACGTGCGCGCCGCGCCTCGAGGGGGAGCCTAGGATCCGCCGACACCCGGCCGCGCGAAGTGCAGAAGGTGATCGGGGAGCACCGCGGCGCCCTCGCCGCGTGCGGAGGCAGGGCTCGGCTGCCGGAAGCCAACGTGTGCGTACGTCTCACGATCCAGCGGGACGGGACCGCGCGCCC
>JBEKGQ010000808.1:0-3587 GCA_050012715.1 Polyangiaceae bacterium | reverse complement strand
TCCGGCGGCGCACCAAGGCGCCGGTGGAGTCGAGGTCGGCGGCGAAGCGATGGGGCGAGGCTAAGGAGCAGGCGCTCCTCATGGGGCCGTCGCCCGCCCTCCTGCGACAACAGGAGGACAACAGAAAGGAGGTCCCGACGCTCGAGGAGTTCGCAGCCCGGTTCATCGAAGGCTACGCACGCGCGAACCGGCAGAAGGCGAGCACCGTTCTCACGAAGCAGATCATCCTGCGGCTTCACCTGGTCCCGGCCCTCGGGAGCAAGAAGCTCGACGCCATCACGAACGAGGACATCGCGCACCTCAAGGCGAGCCTCGGGAAGTTCAACGCCAAGACGGTCAACAACATCGTGAACGTGCTCAGCAAGGCGCTCAAGGTGGCCGTCGAGTGGGGCGTCATCGAGCGCATGCCGTGCAACATCAAGCTGCTCAGGACGGTAGTTCCCGTCATGGGCTTCTACGAAGAGCCCGACTTCGCGCGCCTCGTGGAGGCCGCGCGGAAGATCGATCCGCGCGTGGAGCTCATGGTGCTGCTCGGCGGCGACGCGGGGCTGCGGCGGGGCGAGATCATCTCGCTCCGTCAGTGCGACGTGGATCTGGCGCGTCGCCAGCTCCACGTCCGGTTCGCCACTTGGTACGGCATCGAGGACGTCCCCAAGGGCGGCCGCGGGCGCATCCTCCCGATGACGGGGGCGCTCACGGCAGCTCTCACGGCCAACCGGCACCTTCGCGGCCCCCGCGTGCTTCACCAGGACGACGGCAAGCCCGTCCACGAGAACTTGCTTCAGCTCTGGATCGAGCGTGCGACGGAGCGCGCGGGGCTCGAGGTCACCCGCTCGCTTCACATCCTTCGCCATACCTTCTGTTCGCGGCTCGCCATGAAGGGGGCGCCGGCCAAGGCCATCCAGGAGCTTGCCGGTCACGCGAACCTGACGACGACGATGCGGTACATGCACCTCTCCCCCGCCGCTCGCGAGAGCGCCATCCGGCTGCTCGAGGGACCCGGCGGGATTTTTGGAGAGATCGTGGAGACGCGCCCGGCGGCAGGGGCGAGGAGCTAGAAAACAAGGGGTCCGGCAGTTCCGGCGTAGGGATTCGAACCCCAATATGCGGAACCAAAATCCGCTGTCCTGCCATTGGACGACGCCGGAGAGTCGCCGTGGAGCCTACGGATCCGGCGCGCAAACGCAACCGCGCGCCCTTCCCGTCGGCATCGCGCCACCGCATCACTCCTCCACGCGTGCGTCGAGGACGCGGTCGAGCAGCGGAAACCCGTCGAGGTACGCGTCACCTTCCTTCTCCATCCGACCCTGGCTCGGGCCCTTGCCCCCGGGCTCGCCCTCGCCGTAGCCCTTGTAGAACCCGTCGAGCGCGCTCATGCCCTCGACGACCTCGCCGAAGGGCGTGTATCGCAGGGCGTCGAGGCGCGAGTTGTCGCCGTAGCTCACGAACACCTGCGTCGTCGCCGAGTCGGGCGCGCCGGTCTTCGCGAAGCTCATCGTCCCGCGCGTGTTGGAGCGGACGTGCGGGTCGTCCTCCAGGTGGGCCTGGTGCCAGGCCGCGCTCACGGCGGGGTCTCCGCTGATGCCCCACTGGACCATGAAGCCGGCGATCGCGCGGAAGAACCGCGTGCCGTCGTAGAAGCCGGCGTGAACGAGGTTGTAGAAGCGGTCGGCGCCGTTCGGCGCCCAGGCGCGATGCACCTCGACGACGAAGTCGCCCTGCGTCGTCCGGAACCGAGCGCGGTAGACCTCGGGGGCCTTGGCGACGGCGAGCGCGGGATCGAGGAGGGCGCGTCGGTCCGGCGTCACGGCGCGAGCCGGCAGGGCCGCAGGAGGGCCCTTCTCGAGGCGCACCGTCGCGGTCGGGTCCGGCAGCGCGAGCGGCAGGTAGAGCGTCACCGGCGGCGGCGGATCGGGTGCGCGCGTCGCGCAGGCCGCCAGCGCGACCATGCCGGGGAGCAGCCAGGCGAGCTGCCCGCGGGTCATGACGGCATCGTAGCGCGTACGAGCGAGCGCGCGCCCGAGTGCGACTGCGCCGCGCCACGGACCAGCACGCCGAGAAGCGCCGGCACGACGGCTGCTGTGCTCCGGGTCATGCCTAGACGCGCGAGCTCTTCCCACCGCCACCTCCGTCCCGCGCTCGTCCTGCTCGGGCTCGTGCCGGTGGCCCTCTGTTTCTGGTGGGGTTTCGCGCGTGAGCCCGGCCCTCGGTCGGTGCCGTACTCGGAGCTGCTGGCCGACGTCGAGGCCGGCCGGGTGGCTTCGGCCCGCCTCGAGTCGGACCGGATCGTGGCAAGGCGGCGTGCCGACGGTGGCAAGGAGGCGTTCTCGATCGTCGCGGAACGCATCCCCCGGATGGACGAACGCGGCTTGCTCGACTCCCTGGAGCAGCACGGCGTGGCGGTCTCGGGCGAGGAACCGCCCGCGTCGTGGTGGGGACCGCTGCTGTGGACGTCGGCTGGCCTGACGATGCTGTTGCTGCCAGTCGCGCTGTGGGCGCGAGGCGCCGCGACCAAGGGGCGGCCCATGACGTTCGGCCGCACCAAGGCCAAGCTCTACGACCGCAGCGCCGAGCAGGGGGCGACCTTCGCCGACGTCGCCGGCGTCGACGAGGCCAAGGCCGAGCTCGTCGAGGTGGTGCAGTTCCTCAGGGAGCCCAAGAAGTACGAAGCGATCGGCGCGCACGTCCCGAAGGGGGTCCTGCTCGTCGGCGCCCCCGGAACCGGCAAGACGCTGCTCGCGCGCGCGGTCGCCGGTGAGTCGGGGGTGCCCTTCTTCTCGATGAGCGGCTCGGAGTTCGTCGAGATGTTCGTCGGCGTCGGCGCCAGCCGCGTGCGGGACCTCTTCGAGCAGGCGAAGGAGCGAGGCCCCTGCGTCGTCTTCATCGACGAGCTCGACGCGCTGGGCAAGGCGCGTGCGGGCGCCAACGGTCTCGCCTCGAACGAGGAGCGCGAGCAGACCCTCAACCAGCTCCTCGTCGAGATGGACGGCTTTGCCTCCGGCACCGGGCTCGTCATCATGGCCGCCACCAACCGCCCGGAGGTGCTGGACAAAGCCTTGCTCCGCGCGGGACGGTTCGACCGGCAAGTCCTCGTCGATCGCCCCGACGTCCGGGGACGGGAGGCCATCGTCCGCGTCCACGCGCGCAAAGTGAAGGTCGCGCCGGACGTGGACCTCGCGCTCGTCGCGCGCCGGACGCCGGGGATGGTCGGCGCCGACCTCGCCAACGTCGTGAACGAGGCGGCGCTCGCGAGCGTGCGCCACGGGGAGACCGTCGTCCGGGCCGAGGACTTCGAGGAGGCCATCGACCGCTTGCAGCTCGGTCTGAAGAAGGAAGGGCGGGTGATGACCGACGCCGAGAAGCGGCGCGTGGCCTTCCACGAGGCGGGGCACGCGCTCGTGGCGCTCTCGGTGCCAAACGCGGATCCGGTCCATCGGGTGACGATCATCCCGCGGTCCATCGGCGCGCTCGGCGTCACGCTGCAGCTCCCTACCGACGTGCGCTACGTCCTGACGCGCGAGGAGCTCGAGGACCGTCTGTGCGTGCTGCTGGGCGGGCGCTCGGCGGAGGAGGCCGCCTGCGGGAGC
>JBEKGQ010000807.1:0-3589 GCA_050012715.1 Polyangiaceae bacterium | reverse complement strand
GACGTCGAGCCGCACTCACTCGACAACCAGCGTCATTCGCTCGACGTCGAGCCGCAATCACTCGACAACCAGCGTCATTCGCTCGACGTCGAGCCGCACTCACTCGACAACCAGCGTCATTCGCTCGACGTCGAGCCGCAATCACTCGACAACCAGCGTCATTCGCTCGACGTCGAGCCGCAATCACTCGACAACCAGCGTCATTCGCTCGACGTCGAGCCGCGCTCACTCGACAACCAGCGTCATTCGCTCGACATCGAGCCGCAGTCACGCGACAAAGAGGCTCACGGCGGGCCTCCGGCGTCGGCACCTTCGCGTTCGCCGACGACGTCGCGCTCGATCCAGGCGCGGAGATCGTCCATCGCCGGGTAGCGAGCGAGGCCGATCATCATCTTCGCGAGGGCGGCCTCCACCGTCATGTCGCCCCCGGAGATGGCGCCCGCGGCGGCGGCGGCGGCGCCGCCGGCGTAGCGACCCATGTCGACGACGCCGCGCGGGCACTGCGAGACGACGAGCACCGGGACGCCGCGGGTACGGGCCTCGGTGATGGCGGGAATGAGCGAGCCCCCGAGCTTGGGCAAGTTGCCCGTCCCGTAGGCCTCGAGGACGAGGCCCTTCACGCCGGCCCGCACCGCGCCGACGAGGAGAGCAGGATCGAGCCCCGGGAACACGCGCACCGCGAGCACGCGCGGCTCGAGGCGCGGGTCGAACGGGGCGAGGTCGGCCGCCGGGGCGCGAACATGGGAGGCCAGCTCGGCGTCGATGCCCAGCTCGACGAGCGGGCGGCAGCTCGGGGAGTCGAAGGCGGCGAGCGCCCAGGAGTCGCGCTTCATCGAGCGGGCGCCCCGGAGGACGCGCGAGGCGAAGGCGATGCACACCTCGGGTACCGGCAGCGTGGCGGCGAAGACCGCGTCGACGAGGTTCTGGCGCGCGTCGGTTCGCACCTCGACGAGGGGGCGCTGCGCGCCGGTGAAGACCACGGGGCGCGTGAGAGGCCCCAGCATGAGCGCCAGCGCGCTGGCGCCGTAGGCCATCGTGTCGGTGCCGTGGACGACGACGACGCCGTCGAAGGCCTCCGCGACGAGCGCGTGGTGCACCGCCCGCGCGAGCTCGACCCAGTCCGGGGGCTGCATGTCGCCCGAGTCGAGGTTGAAGAGAATGCGCGTCGTGACGTCCGCCGCGCGGCCGAGAATGGGCAACTCGGAGACGAGGTCGCGCCCGTAGGCGTCGGGGCGGAGCTCGCCTCCGCCCGCCGGCTTCATCATGAGCGTGCCGCCGGTGTGAAGGACGAGGACGCGCGCCACGACAGCGAACGCTAGCAATACTTCAGAAGACGCGCTGGTCGACCTTGATGGTGTCGCCGGCCTGGAGCGGAACGTCGGGCTGCTTGCCGTCGGTGATCTCCTCGACGCTGACGACGGCGGTGACCGTCTTCCCGCCGGCGACGTTCCGGGTGAGGACGACGTGGTTCTGGTCCCCGAGCGAGGTGAACCCACCCGAAAGAGAGATCGCCTCGACGAGCTTGATCCCGTCGGTCCACGGGAGGCTGCCGGGCTTGTTCACCGCGCCGATGACGCTGATCTTCTTCGAGTTGTACTGCTTGACGACCAGCGTCACCTGCGGGTTGACGAGGATCTTCTTCGAGACGAGCTGGGTCTTGATGAGCTCCTCGATCTGCTGCGGCTCGAGGCCCGCGACCTGGAGGCGGTCGACGTAGGGGAAGTCGACGGACCCATCGGGCTGGATGCGGTACTCCTTCGGGAGATCCTTCTCTCCGAGGACGGACACCTCGAAGACGTCGCCCGGACCCACCACGGTGCTCGGCGTCAGCGCCGGCAGGTTGGGCGGCCCGGGATGCGTGCGCGTGCAGGCGACGACGAGCGCCAGCGTCAGGAGGAGAAGGAGGCGGCGAAGCACGGGGTACATCCTTCGTTGCGCGGCAGGCCGCGCGCATCCGAGGCTCGCGCCGGCTGGATCAGAGGAAGAAGCGCACGCCGAGGTATGCCTCGAAGCGGCTCCAGGACATGTCGTAGGACTCCGAGGCCGGGACCGTCACCCCCTTGCCGAGGTCGATGTCCGGAACGACGGTGTTGCTGAAGTTGGCGGTGTACTTGATGGTCGCGTTCAGGCCGAACGAGTCGGTGAAGCGGTACTCACCGAAGATGCTGCTGTCGACACGGACGTCGGTGAACGCGTTGGCGCGTGGATCGCCGCCGGCCGGATTGGCCAGGTCCGGCCCCCAGTACATGTTCGGGTACTCGATCGCGCTCACCCCACCCTCGAGGGCCACCAGCGCTCGCCCGGCGAAGAAGTAGTTGAACCGGAGGTAGCCGCGGTCCTGCCCGTAGTAATCCCCGATGTAGCTGTTCACGAAGTCGCGCGAATAGCCGAGGGCAATCGAGGAGAGCGACACGCCCACGTCCGACGACTGCTGGAGTCCCGGGCTCGCCGAGAGGTACCACTTGAGCTCCGCCTGCCCGATCACGCTGTCGTACTGCGGCTGCTGGGCAAACGTGTCCTGGAAGAAGCTCGCGCCCCAGCCGACCATGGCGGTCAGCGTGAAGCGGTCGGTGATCAGGCCGTTCAGGCCGATCCGCGCGCGAACCGGCGTCGAGTTGTAGAGGCCGTCGGCGTTCGCCTGGGATTGATTCGCGTAGCTCGTGAAGTTGAAGGTCGCGTCGTAGACGAGCGCCGTGCGTGGCCGGAACTTCCACCGCCCGCGCGTGTAGAGGCTGTTGACGAGGTTGTCGTAGGGCTGACCGACCGACTCCTCGAACAGCGTATCCATCAAGGTGTAGCCGAAGCGCCAGTCGAGCGTGCCTCCCCCCGGCTGCACGACGATCTCTCCGCCGGCTCCGACCTGGTCGCGGTTCAGCGAAAGGTTGGGATCCGAGCTGACCGACGTGGGCAGGATGAAGCGCCCGTAGTTGGCATAGAGAACCGCGCCGAGGGGACGCTCGGGGGAGATCTCGAGCCGCGCGTCCGAGTTGATGCTGACGTTGCGCTGGGCCGAGATGTCGTTCTGCGACTGTGAGGCGACCGGGCTGTTCGACAGGCCGATGAACTCCCGATACGTCGCGTTGATGCCCGCGCGGAACCGGACGCTCGGGGGCTGATACGTCAGGTCCCCCTCCCGGCGCTGGGGCCCGATCGTCGAGAGATAGAGGGACGGCGAGATGCGGAAGACGAGCGCCGGAATCGGAGGCGCGTTCGCGGGGTCGCCGCCGCTGTTCGCATAGCCGGTGCCCGCCGAGCGCAGGAAATAGTTCGAGTCGTAGCCGACCTCGCCGGCGATGCCGGGGTGCAGCTCGAAGTCGCCTTCGCGAACGCCGATGCCCTCGTTGAACCGGCGGTCCTTCAGCCACTGCGGAGTGTCGCTCTGCGCTTCCGCCGCGCGCGGCAGGAGCAAAGCGAGCAAAACGGCAGTGGTTGCGAGGCCTTTCTTGGTCATCGGACGGGTCGTGAAGTTACACGATGTACAGATGAGCTGCCGAAAAAGACGGACGAACGACGTCCCGGCTAGCCCGGAAGATCATGGGCCGATGCGGGCTCGTCACTTCGTCGGAGAAACCGCCGAGGGAGGCACCGG
>JBEKGQ010000806.1:0-3591 GCA_050012715.1 Polyangiaceae bacterium | reverse complement strand
CAGTCGGAGTCGACACGGCAGTCGCCGGAGACGCAGGTGTTGCCACCGTTCACGTACGCAGAGCCGTGGCACGCGCAGGTCTGGCCGGTGGGGCAGGCGCTGTCGTCGGCGCAGCTGTCGTAGCCGCAGGAGCAGATGAGAGCCCCTTCGGGCTGCACGTTGCAGCGGCCGCCGATGCCGCTCGTGCACTGGCAATCCATGGTGCAATCACCAGGGCCGCCGCCGCCGGCGTCCTGGCAACGGGAGCCGCCGTCTCCTCCCGCGTCCGGGACGGCGCGCAGGAGCGGGCACTGCCCAGGCGGAGCCGGCGTCGTGCACTGATCGTCGTTCGGGCGATGGTTCTGGGGCGGTGCGCCGCTGTAGGCCGACCCCGCCGAGTGGCCCGTGGTCGACGAACCTGGCGAGCCGGAGGACGCACCGGACGAACGCGACGTGCCGCTCGTCGTGCTGGACGCGGTATGCCCGGCATCTTCCGTCGTCGTCTTCGTGGTCCCGCCGCAACCGGCGAGCAGCACGACCATCAAGCCGGCCGTCGCCGGGACTTCTGCACGGAACACCATGAGCGAACCCTCAACCCTGGTGGATGGCGGCTTCGACGTTGTGCCCGTCGGGGTCGATGACGAAGGCCCCGTAGTAGTTCGGGTGGTACTCGGCGCGGATGCCCGGCTTGCCGTTGTCGCGGCCGCCGGCGGCGATGGCGGCGGCGTAGAACGCGTCGACCTCGGCGCGGCTCCGCGCGGTGAAGCACACGTGGATGGGCGTGATGGGCGAGAGCTGCTCGGGCTTCTGGAAGCGCGTCGCGCCCTCGCCGATCCAGAAATCGGGCTTCTTGTCCCGCCCGAAGCCGCCGGCCTTGCCGTACTCCATGACCAGGGTGATCCCTAGCGGCGCGAGGGCCTTCTCGTAGAACGCCTTCGAGCGCGCGTAGTCGGTCGCGTTGATGCCGATGTGGTCGAGGCTCGCTGCCATGATGTTCCCCCTTCTGGTTCGCTACTGGGCCTTCAGCTCTTTCACCAGCTCGGGCACCGCGACGAAGAGGTCCGCCACGAGGCCGTAGTCGGCGATCTGGAAGATGGGCGCGTCGGGGTCCTTGTTGATGGCCACGATGTACTTCGAGCCCTTCATCCCCGCGATGTGCTGGATGGCGCCCGAGATGCCGACCGCCACGTAGAGCTGCGGCGCCACGGTGCGCCCCGTCTGCCCGACCTGCAGCTCCGGCGGGGCGTAGCCCGCGTCGCACGCGGCGCGGCTCGCGCCGATCGCCGCGCCGAGGGCGTCGGCCAGCGGCTCGAGCACCTGCTTGAACTGCTCCTTCAGCGAGCGTCCGCCCGAGACGACGACGCGCGCCTCCCCGAGGTCCGGTCGCTCGCTCTTGCCCGACTCGACCTTCAGGAACTCGACGCGCCCCGCCGCCGGGTCGTCCACCGCCCGGGCGAAATTCTCGACCGCGCTCGCCCCGCCGCTCGGCTCGGCCGCCGCGAACTCGGTCTGCCGCACGCTGACGACGTGCACCGGCGTCGCGATCTCGAGCCAGGCGAGCGCGTTGCCGGCGTACTGCGGCCGCCGGTACGAGCGCTTCGCGCCGTCGACCTTCACCCGGTCGACGTCCGGCGCGTACCCGGCCGACAGCTTCGCCGCGACCCGCGGGGCGAGGTCCTTGCCATAGCTCGTCGCGGTGACGACCACCGTGTCCCAGCCGCCGTCCTTCGCCGCCTTGGCGACGGTCGGCGCGAGCTTCTCCGCGACGTAGTGCGCGAGCGATGCGTCGTCCGTCACGAGGACCTTCTGGGCGCCGAACCCTGCGAGCTCCTTCGCCGCGTTCGCGGCTCCGGCCCCGATCGCCAGGATGGCGAACGGCGCGCCCACCTGCCTCGCGAAGGTGATCGCGCTGTGGGTCGACTTCTTGACCTTACCGTCGCCGAGCTCGGCGATGACGAGTGTGCCGGCCATCAGATCACCTTCGCTTCCGTCTTCAGCTTGGTCACGAGCTCCTTCACGTCCTTCACCTTCACGCCGGCGGCGCGCTTGGGCGGCAGCTCGGCGGCGCCGTACGTCACCTTGAGCGCCTGGTCCGGGGCCACCTCGGCGAGCGTCATCTCGGCCAGCGGCTTCTTCTTCGCTGCCATGATGGCCATCAGCGCCGCGAAGCGGACGCCGTCGGGGTACGCGTGGGTCGCCGCGGTGTGCTTCGACTGGACGCTCTTCGGGTGGACGATCTTGTCGAGCACCGTGACGACGGCGGGCAAGGTCACCCGGATCTGCGCGGTGGCGCCCTCGATCTCGCGGCCCACGACGAGGGCCTTGTCGTCCTCGCTCTTCACCGAGCCGGCGAACGTGGCCTGGGGCCAGCCGAGGTACTCGGCGAGCATCTGCCCGACCTCGTTCGACTCGTTCTCGGCCTGCTGGTAGCCGAGCAGGACGAGGTCCGGCTTCTCCTTCTCGACCACCGTCTTCAGCCCGCGCGCGACGAGGTCGCCGTCCAGCGCCTCGTCCTTCGCGTCGACGCGGATGGCGCGGTCGGCCCCGGTGCCGAGCATGGCGCGGAGCATCTGCTCCGCCTCCTTCGGGCCGAAGGTGACCACGACGACCTCACCGAGGCGCGCCTTGGTGTTCGCCCCGTTCTCGGTCAGGCGGAGCGCCGTCTCGAGGGCATACTCGTCGTAGGGGCTCGACTTGGGCTCGAGCCCGGTGGTGTCGACCTTGCCCTGGGGGGAGAGCTTGATCTTGTTCAGGTTGTCGGGGTCGGCGACCCGCTTGACGGCGACGAGGATTTTCACCGGTAACGCCTCCGGATGAATGGCGATTCAGTGTGCAGTCGATAGAGGGAGAGGGCCTCCGTGTCAACCCGCGCTGATTCCGCTTGATGCTAAGGTCCCCGGCCGTGCCCCTCACGACCGACTACCTCGTCATCGGCAGCGGCGTCGCCGGCCTGACGTTCGCGCTCGAGGCCGCCGCCCACGGCGACGTGACGCTCATCACCAAGCGCAGCGCGGACGAGTCGAACACGAAGTACGCGCAAGGCGGGATCGCCGCCGTCCTCAGCACGGCGGACTCGTTCGCGGCCCACATCGCCGACACGCTCACCGCCGGCGCCGGGCTCTGCCACGAGCGGACGGTCGAGATCGCCGTGAAGGAGGGGCCGGCGCGCGTCCGCGCGCTGCAGGACATCGGCGCCCGGTTCGACCTCGCCGAGGGCGCGCGGGGGGCGGAGACGGACCTCGATCTGCACCTCGAGGGCGGCCACAGCGCGCGACGGGTCGCGCACGCCGCGGACATGACCGGGCGCGAGGTGGAGCGGGCCCTGCTCGACGCGGTGAAGGCGAGCGCGCGCGTCCGCATCCTCGAGAACCACTGCGCGGTCGACCTCATCACGCTCGCCAAGTACGGCGGCCCGGAGGTGTGCGCGGGAGCGTACGTGCTCGACGAGGAGAGTGGCCAGGTCGCGACGGTGCTGGCGCGCGCGGTGGTCCTCGCGAGCGGGGGCGCCGGCAAGGTCTACCTCTACACGACCAACCCGGACGTCGCGACCGGCGACGGCGTCGCCATGGCGTACCGCGCGGGCGCCGAGATCGCGAACCTCGAATTCTACCA
>JBEKGQ010000805.1:0-3591 GCA_050012715.1 Polyangiaceae bacterium | reverse complement strand
CGATCCACCCTGGCGCGCCAATGCTCCATGCAGCGCGGATTTGTTTTGTCGCCAGTTCCGCTGAAGGCACCCGGTTCCGTCTTCACGGCAGGGCCGGCTACATCAGGAAGCGCTGCACCTGGCCCGCGTAGTCGATGCCCCGGAGCGCTGCGATGTCGATGGGCGGCTCGCGCTGGGCCGGCGCCAGGGGATGCCGCCGGAGGAAGCCTCGCAGGATGAGGCGCGACACGGCGGGCAGCGTCTCGAAGTGGACGCCGAGCGCCCGCCCCGAATCCCCCGGGCGCCGCCCCTCGACGACGCGCGTGATCTTCGCGCAGGCATCGAACCAGATGGGAAGCTCGGTGGCCTGGAAGCTCACGACGAGATCGAGCCCCTCGTCGACGCGCTCGTCGGAGAGGACGAGCATGCCCTCCGGCGACAGGTCGAGCGTGCGGTCTCCGAGCAGCCGCCAGTCGTCCATGCGGCGCACCCGGCAGGCGAGGCGCACGAGGCGGCGCATCTCGCGCCGGCGGTTGGCGGGGAGGTGGCCGTGAGCGGCGCGGCTGAGCGACGGCGTGAGCATGCGCAGCGAGCGGACGAGCGGCGCGCCCACGGCGGAGCGCTCGGTGGACGTGGGCGGCGCGGGAGGCGTGAGAAGGTGCGCGTGCATCGGAGGGTCTCCTGTCGGGTGAAATCGTAGTGGGTCCTGGATCGACAGGGCCAACTTGCCGGCGCCCCGCGAGGACTCGCGGGGGTCCGTGAGGCGCTGCGAGAGGGCGCGCGGGCCATCGCGAGGGCGCTTGGCGAGGAGCGCGTTTTCGCAGCTGTTTTGCCCGCGACGCGGTAGTTTTCGCGCGCGCGTGGTGGCGCGAGCGCTGCAACGGGGGGTGCTCCATGCGCCTCCTCGCGGCCCGCTCTTCCCTCGCCTCGCTCGCGGTCCTCGTGCCCATCGTCGGCGTCGCCGCGTGCAGCGGCAGCTCGAAGCCCGGCGAGGCCTGTGGGGGTACGTCGAGCGCGGTCGAGGCCCTCAACGTCTGCGCGAAGGGGACGACCATCAAGGGGGTCGACGTGTCGACCTACCAGGGCGCCGTCGACTGGACGAGCGTCAAGGCCGCCGGCATCGACTTCGCGTTCGCGCGGATCAGCGACGGCACGGCCAACCCCGACGACCAGTTCACCGCCAACTGGAAGGGCATGAAGGCCGCCGGCATCGTCCGCGGCGCGTACCAGTACTGGGAGGCGGGCGTGGACCCCACGGCGCAGGCGAACCTCGTCGCTTCGAGCCTGCAAGCCGCGGGAGGCCTCGAAGCGGGCGATCTGCCCGTGGTGATGGACATCGAGACGGCGGACGGCGCGTCGGCGACGACCATCGAGGCGAACATGAAGACGTGGCTCGCCGCCGTCCAAGCCTCGACGGGGCGGATGCCGATCATCTACACGAGCGAGGGGACGTACCCGATCACGGCCACGACGTTCGACACGTATCCCCTGTGGGTCGCCAACTACGTCACGTCGAGCACGGCTTGTCCCGTGATGCCGGTCGGCTGGACGCAGTGGGTGTTCTGGCAGAACGCGGACAACGGGACCGTCAGCGGCATCACGGGCGGCGTCGACACGGACCTCTACAACGGGACGCTGGCGGAGCTGACGACGTTCGCGGGGGGGCAGACGGTGGATGCGGGAGGCGCTACGGACGCGGGCTCGGCCTCGGGATCGAGCTCCGGCTCTGGCGGAGGGTCGGGTTCGGGTTCGGGTTCGGGATCGGGTTCGGGATCCGGTTCGGGATCGGGTTCGGGATCCGGTTCGGGATCGGGGTCGGGTTCGGGATCGGGGTCGGGTTCGGGGTCGAGCTCGGGAGGAGCGGACGCGGGCGGCTCGATGGGCGCGGGCTCGGGAGGTGACGCGGGAGCCCACGCGACGTCGTCGAGCAGCGGGGGGTCCCCCTGCGGTTCGTGAGATCGGCGAGTCTCGCGCTAGGCTCCGGGGCGATGCGTCTCCGAGGCGTGCTCCTCGCTTTCGCCCTGCCGCTTCTCGCGTGCAGCTCGCCATCGGGCACGTCGCACGCGTCGAACGGCGCGCCGACGGACGCCGGCGTCTCGCCCGGCAGCGACGCGAGCGTCGCCGCCGACGCGTCACCCTCGACCGCCTCCACGATCGTCTCCGTGCCGATCGTGCAGCATCCCCAGCCGAGCTGCCCGGGCGACGAGATGGTCCTCATCGAGAACAGCTACTGCGTCGACCGGTGGGAGGCCTACGTCGTCGAGGTCGACGACGCCGGCGCGGAGCATCCCCACTCCCCGTACGACGTGGTCGATGGGCTGGTCGTGCGCGCGAAGAGCGCCGCCAACGTCGTCCCGCAGGGTTACATCTCGCAGGTCGAGGCCACCGCCGCCTGCAACCTCGCCGGCAAGCGGCTCTGCTCGGCCGACGAGTTCCACCTCGCCTGCGAGGGCCCCAACCCCGCCAACTGGTACCCCTACGGCGGACAGACCGACATTCCGGGCTACTGCAACGAGGCCAAGGGCAGCATGATGCCCATCCTCTTCGGCAGCAACTCAGCCAACTGGACGTACGCCGACTTCAACGACCCGCGCCTGAACCAGATCGACGGCGGGCTCGCGCCGACCGGGACTTACCCCCACTGCGAGTCCCCCTGGGGCCTCTTCGACTGCATGGGCAACCTCCACGAGTGGGGCTCGGACCCCGCCGACGCCAACGGCCACGGCCGCTTCCGCGGCGGCTTCTACGGCGACGCGGAGATCAACGGCCCCGGCTGCCTCTACGTCACGAGCGCGCACGAGCTCGCGTACCACGACTACTCGACCGGCTTCCGCTGCTGCGCGGACGCAGTCTGGCCGTCGCGATAGGGGCTTGGTCTGCCTCAGGCGAGCGCGGCGAGCGCCACCGTCGCCGCGTAGTCGACGCGCGGCTCGCGCATCGGGAGCGGCGGGGGCACGCCGCGGAGGGCGCGCCGGAGGAAGGCCGACACGTCGTCGGCGAGCGCCTCGAACGACAGGCCGAAGCACCGGCCCACGTCGCCCGGGCGGCGACCGTGGACGACGCGCGCCACGGTGGCCTCGGTGTCGAACCAGTAGCTCGTGAGCGGCAGCCGGAAGGACACGATGACGGGCTCGCCCGTCAGCACCCTCTCCTGCGCCATCACCTGCATCCCGATGGGCGACAGGTCGACGGCGCGGCTCCCGAGGAGCCGGAAGTCGCGCTCGCGCACGACCTGGCATTCGACGCGCATCGCGCGCCTCACGATGCGGCGTTGTTGAGCATGAACGAGCGTGCCGAACATGGCGGAAACCTCCTCACACACCGCAAATCGTAACGAGCCGGGCGATGCGCGGGGCAACTTCTCCGGCATTTCTCCGGGTGCTCTCCAGGTACAATGGCGGGCAAGCCATGTCCGAAGTCGACAAGATCGTGGAGCTTCTCTCGAGCGACGCGGTGGAGAAGCGCATCGCGGCCGCCATCGTGCTCGGCGAGATCCGCGCGAAGGGCGCGCACGTCGCGGAGGCGCTGACGCACGCCCTCGACAGCGACATCCCGCTCCTGCAGCGCCACGCGCTCGAAGCGCTCGGCCGCGTGGGGGCGAAAAAGGCGACG
>JBEKGQ010000804.1:0-3592 GCA_050012715.1 Polyangiaceae bacterium | reverse complement strand
ATGGTGGGCTGGATGAACGAGGCGAGGTACGCATCGACGCGAGTGTACGTGGCGCCGGCGACGCAGGCGCTGTCGCCGTGGCTGGTGATGCCCACGACCGCCTCGACCCCGTTCGACGTCGCGAGCGCAGGCCCCCCCGAGTCCCCCTCGCACGGCTGGGACGGCATGGACGCGACGTCGAACGTCGTCGAGGCCAGCGACGTCACGGTGCTCTGTCCTTGCCGCTTCTGGCCCGAGTCGCCCGCATCCTCCGCCGTCAGCCCCCAGCCCACCAGGTCGACCGTCGCTCCGACGGCGGGCGGGCTCGTACCCAGCGGGACGGGGGTTGCCGGCGCGGCGGACGCGAGGACGAGGATGGCGATGTCGTTCGTCAGCGTCGAGAGGTCGAACTGCGGGTGCGCCACCGCGAGCGCGATCGGAATCGTGGCCCCCGCATCCGCCAGGGACGAACCCTGCGCGATGTGGCCGCCCTGAACGACCTCCGGGACCGAGCAGTGGCCGGCGGTGACCACGATGTACGGACCGACGAGGGTGCCGCTGCACTCGGTCGTCCCGGAGCTTCCGACGATGGCGACGACGGCCGGGTCCCCCGAATCGGCCGCGCCGTTGGTGATGGCAGAGCTGGATCGCGCGGCGACCTCCGACGCGTCGGTCGTGCAGGCGAGGAGCGGGACGCACGCGAACCCGATGGCCATGAGGGCGCGTTCGAGCTTCGAGCGAGGCACGGCTCTCATCATACCGGCTTGACCCACCATCCCGCGACGTTGGACGCTTACGATCGTGGAGGCCCCTGCGGACCGATGGAAGACGGCACGCCGAGCCTTCGTCGGGGTGTGGGTCTTTCTCGGGATCGTCGGCGCGATGAACCACACCATCGCGGAGAAGCTCTTCGGGATGCGCTTCCGGCTCTGGCTCCCGCACCTCGAATACGGGTACGTAATGTTCAACCGGAATCCACACGACCCGGCCGTCTACACGTACTCCGGCACCGACGGCGTGCGACATCCCCTCGCGGAGCTCGTACACACGCCGGCGCTCGGTTTCTCGGACTCACGCCTCGTCGTGAGCGTCATTCTCCAGCCGGACTACCTGCGGGAGGTCTGCTATCGAGCAACCCGCAGCTCCACCAACCGCTACACGTTTTTCGTCGATCACTACGACATCGACGTCGACCCGTACCGCCCGGCCGGGACCGCCACCTTTCACTGCGATGCGCGCGGGCTCTCTTCCCGCTAGGTTGTTCGCGGCCTTCGAGGGGACGCGCAGCGCGTACCCCATCGCCATTTTCCGTGTGGCGTTCTTCGTCGGCCTGGCGCTCCACTTCTTCCCGTCGCTGGTCGTGCTGGACGAGAACTACACCTCGGGAGCGCTGCGCACGGAGGAGTGGAACCACTGGCTGTACGTCTCGCTTCAGCACATCCCACACGCGACGCTGCGCATCTGGTCCGTCCTCACGATGGTCGCGTGCGTGATGGGGATCGTCGGGCTCTGGCCCCGGGCCGCCGCGATCGTCACCGGCGTCGGCCTCTACGTGTTCGCGAGCTTCAACGGTCTCCCCGTGCAGACGCTCGCGCTGGTCGACGCCTGGGCGATCCTTCTCGCGTGGATGATCTGCGGCGGTGGGGCCGAGGCGCTCTCGGTCGACGCGTACTTGAAGAAACGCCGGACGAAGGGCGACGCGGCGGGGGAGCCGCCCCGCGCCCCGAAGCTCCTCTCGGGGCTCGTGCTCTACCAGGCCCTCCTCGGGACGTTCTTCGCCGGCATCGAGAAGGTCCTCGCGGGCTGGCCGGGGACGAACGAGATGGGCATCCTCCTCAACTATCCGCGTGGCTACATCGTCCGTGACTGGGTCGCCGCGTCCTCGTGGCTGCATGGCTCCGTCGTCACTCGAGGGTTCACGTGGCTCACTCTGTTCGTGGAGATCGGGTGCCCCGTCGTCCTTGCCCTCGGCCGCCCCCGCGCGCGCGTCCTCGCGCTCGTCGTGTGGGAAGCCTTCTTCCTCGGCATCGTCGCGATGCTGCAGGTACCGCCGCTCTTCTATTGCATCTTCGCCGTCGGCGGGGTGCTCGCCCTCGACGACCAGCAGGTGGAGACCGTGGTCGCCTACGTTCGCCGCTCAGGGCGCGGGCGCTGAAGGAGCGGGAAGGACCGGAAGCACCGGGCTGTCGTCGATGGGCGCCGTCCGCTGCAGGAGCTCGACCATGGGGCTCAGCTGCTCCGACGACGCGCGAGCCATGACGCACTCCTGCCGGTGCGCGGAGAGGTACCGCGGCACGAGGCAGGCCTGAGCCCCCGGCGGCAGCTCGGCGCACTTCGCGAGGAACTCGTCGCGCGGCGCGAGACGCTGGACGACCGCCTTGACGGCCTGGGTGTCCGACACGTCTTTCGAGGCCTTGTAGGCGTTGTAGGCGCTCTCACACGGCGTGGCGCCCTCCGGAGCGTGCTGGAGCGCGAGGACGGCCGCCATCGCGTGGTCGATCTCGACCGCGTGCCCCGTCTCCTGCGAGGACGCGGGCCGCGCGACCGCGGTGGGCGCCGAGCGAGAGCGACGCATCACGAGGAACGCCGCGGCGCCCACGATGACGACCGCGAGGAGGACCTTGGCTTTCGTGCCGAGCATGTCGATGGGATGGTACGCGAATCGCCCCTCGACAAAAAAGGAACGGTCGGCACACGATGCCGACCGCTCCTGCCCGGCGCGACTACGCCCGACGCTCGATCAGAGGTTCTTGCCTCCGCAGTTCGGCGTGTTCCAGTCGCCCGAGCACGCGCTCCCCGCGCAGTTGCATGCGTAGTTCGAAGGGGACTGGCCGCACGCCGGGAAGTCACCGTCGCAGTGGCTGCTCTGGCCGGTGATCGCCCAGCCGCTCTGGTTGGTGCTGCCGTGGACGGACTGGTAGAGCTCGTACGCCGCGTCGTCGTTGCACAGGTGGCTTCCGCTGCCCGAGTCCCAGTCGTACGCGGTCTGGCAACCGCCGGTTCCGTCGTTCGAGCCGGTCGTGCTCCCGCTGGTCTCCCCGTTCTCGCTGGTGCCCGACGTGTAGATGTTGCTCGCCGCGTTCCACGAGTAGCAGTCCTCGTTCATGCCGTCGCCGCCCGCCGGGCAGGTGCCGTGATTGCACGCGACGATCTCGAGCGCCCAGCTCCCGCTCCCGAAGTTCGCGTACATGTCGGTCGCCGAGTGCGACGCGACGTAGAGCAGCCCCCGCGACCACTTCTCCGTGTAGACCTGGACCCAGCTGCTCGAGGAGAGTGTGCTCGAATAGGCTTGCGTCCCGGCCACGGGCGCGGGCGCGGCCGCCTTGAAGGACGCCAGCTTCGCGGCCAGATCGGGATCCGTCGCCGGGTTGGGCTTCGCGGCGAAGGTATTCAGCTGGTAGACGTGGTCCTGAAAGCCCGCCGGGGCGGCGGCGATCATGGCCAGGGCGGCTTCCTTCGCCATGGTCCAGTCGACGGCGCGATCGCTCTGCTGGCTCGAGGCCACCGACGACCGGGCGACGTCCTGGCCCCACGTCGGATCGGCGAAGTTGTCGCCGCCGCGCTGCGCGTAGAAGGTGACGTTGTTCTGGTCGACGAACCGAACGTCCATCTC
>JBEKGQ010000803.1:0-3594 GCA_050012715.1 Polyangiaceae bacterium | reverse complement strand
CCCTTCCTGCTGCTCGCGTGTGGTCAGTCCTTCTCCGCGTCGGGCGGGGACGGCGGAGCGGATGCCTCGACGAGCGGCGAGGGCGGCGGCAGCAGCGGAAGCAGCGGTAGCGACACGGGAGCCGGGGACGACGGCCCGGCGGGCGATGCGTCGAGCGAGGCCTGCGGTGCGGTCCCGTCGTGCCCGCAGCTCGGCTGGGCGTGTGGCGTGGGGATGGACCCGTGCGGGCGCACCGTCGACTGCGGCGATTGCACGGGCGCCAACGAGACGTGCGACCTGACGGTGCACCAGTGCAAATGCCACCCGCTGACGTGCGCGGACTTCAAGGCCGAGTGCGGGAGCGTGCCCGACGGCTGCGGGAACACCCTCAATTGTGGCACGTGCGAGGCCGGCGCCACGTGCGGCGGGGGAGGAACGCTCCAGTGCGGCACCGGACCGTGCATACCGGCGACGTGCACCTCGATGAACGCGCAGTGCGGCAGCATCGAGGACGGCTGCGGGAACGTCGTGCAGTGTCCCGACACGTGCGTGGCGCCGCAGACGTGCGGCGGCAGCGGGAACATGAACCAGTGCGGTTGCACGGGCCAGACGTGCACGGCCCTCGGCTGGGCCTGCGGCTCGGGCGACAACGGCTGCGGGGTGACCATCGATTGCGGAGCGTGCGACGGCGGGACGTGCGACCCCAACGCGCACTCGTGCACCTGCTCGCCGCAGAAGACGTGCGCGACGCAGGCCTGGGGCTGCGGGTCGTTCACCGACTCGTGCAACGCGGTGGAGACCTGCGGGCCCGCGCCGACGGAGGCGACGCTCTCCACCGCGTGCACGAACGCGGGCTACCCGCACTTCTACGCGTGCTGCCAGCCGAGCGGCGTCTCGCCCCAGGGCACCGGGGTGCCGGAGGCGGGGGCCTCCGATGGCGGCGCGTGCAACCCGGCGGGCCCCACGCCGCCCGAGCCTGGGTGGAGCTGCATCGCGGCGAACGCGGTGAAGGGGCCAGGGTGGTGCTGCACGCAGTGAGCCCGGCGGCCTAGCCGCGCTCGGCCTTCCGCGTGACGACGCGCTCGTAGACGACCCGCCTCGGCCGCCCGCTCCACGCCGCCAGCTTGTCGGCGATCGTCTTCGCGTGCTCGCCCTTCCCGAGCGCCTCGTCGATGCGCGCGTCGAGCGCCGCGTCGTCGATCGCCGCTTCCCTCGCCTCCGGGTCGTGCGGCCCGAGCACCACCGCGATCTCGCCAAGCCACTCGCGCCCGTCCGCCGCGAGCTCCTCGCACGTCCCGCGCACGAGCTCCTCGTGCACCTTGGTGAGCTCGCGCGCGACGCAGGCCCGGCGCGCGGGCGTCGCGTCGGCGAGCTCGCGCAGCGTCGCCGGCGTCCGGTTCGCCGCTTCGAACAGCACGACCGGCTCCGGCGTCGCGCAGACCACCGCGATGGCTTCGCGACGCGGCGGCCCCTCGCGTGGCAGGAAGCCCACGAAGCGGAACCGCCCGTCGCCGGCCAGGCCGCTCGCGACGAGCGCCGCGAGCACGGCGCTCGCCCCCGGCACCGGGACGACGCGCACCCCGGCCGCGATCGCCGCCGCGACGAGCCGCTCCCCCGGGTCGCTCACCCCCGGCGTTCCCGCGTCCGTCGCCAGCGCCGCGCTCTCGCCGGCCGCGAGCCGCTCCACCGCGCGCGCGACGTCGCCTTCGGTGGCGTGCGCGTCCAGCCGCTCCACGGGCTTGCCCGCGATGCCCAGGTGCGTCAGGAGCTGCCGCGTCCTCCGCGTGTCCTCCGCCAGCACCCGGTCGCAGGCGCGCAGCGTCTCGATCGCCCGCGACGTCAGGTCGCCGAGGTTCCCGATCGGCGTCGCCACGACGTAGAGCGTCCCGGCGGCCATCGGCGTCTCTCCCCGCTCTCACATCACGTCGACGGCGTCGCCCATCTCGTCGCGCAGGTACTCGCGCAGCTTGCCGGTCAGCCGCTGCTCGAGCTGACGCACGCGCTCGCGGGAGATCCCGAAGCGGTCGCCGAGCTCCTGCAGCGTCAGCGGCTCGTCGGCGACCAGCCGCTCGTCGAAGATGGCCAGGTCCTTGTCCTTGTCGACGAGCGTCTTGCGGAACTCCGCGAGCTTCTCCTTGAGGAGGCCCTGGAGCTCGCTGTCCGCCATCGTCGTCTCCGGCCCGTCGGCCGTGCTCGGCATCATGTCGACCTTCGCGATCGACCGGCCCTCGGAGTCGCCCACCGGTGCGTCGAGCGACTTCTCGCTCGCCTGCAGGCGCACGTCCATGTCGGCCACCTCGTTCTCGGGAACGTTGAGCGCCTTGGCGACCTCTTCGTTCGTCGGATCGATGCCGAGCGCCTGGAGCTCCGCCCGCTTCTTGCGCAGGTTGAAGAAGAGTTTTCGCTGCGCCTGCGTCGTGCCGAGCTTCACGAGGCGCCAGTTGTTCAGGATGAACCGCAGGATGTACGCGCGGATCCACCACGCGGCGTACGAGGAGAGCTTCACGCCCCGGTAGGGGTCGTAGCGCTTCACGGCCTGCATGAGGCCGATGTTCCCCTCCTGGATGAGGTCCATGATGTTCTTGTAAGCGCGCCGGTACTCGTAGGCGATCTTCACCACGAGCCGCAGGTTGGCGGTGACGAGGCGCGCGGCGGTCGCCGCGTCCTGCGAGTCGAGGAACTTCACCGCGAGCGCGTGCGTCTCCTCCGGCGTCAGCAGCGGGTGGCGCTGCACCTCGCGGAGGTACATCTGGAGCGCGTCGAAGCGCTCGATCGACGAGCTCTCGGACGCGAGGGCCCGCGAGCTCGGCATCGCGATCTCGCTGTCCTCGTCGAGCGGCTCGACCGCGCCGCCCTCGATGTCGTCGGCCCCGCCCGGCTCACCGTCCTCGATGATGTCCGAGCGCTCGCCGTCGGCCTCACCCTCGGCGGCCGTGCTCTCGGGCGACTCCTCCTCGCCCAGCTCGGCGTCGGCCCCATCCGCGGCGGAACGGACCGCCGGCGCCGGGCCGGCCTTTCGGGGCCGGCCGACCTTCTTGGGGGCGGCGGTCGTGGACGGGCTGTCGGTTTTCGCGCGGGGCAAGGCGGTCCTGGAAAGATGCTACGAGACCGGCATCCGTAGCACGCCCCGGTGTCAGCCGTGAAGGCAGCCCCAGACCCACCAGAAGCCGGCCATGGCGGCGAGGCCGAGGCCCAGGGCGCAACCCATGAGAAGCTCGTGGGAGTCGTTCGCGTAGGGGGTCGGCGAGCGCGTCATGGAGGGCATGGGTTCCTTCCTTTCCCCCCGTCCTTCGATGCCTGGATAGGTAGGCACGATAGCGCGGTGCGTCAAGGAGGGGACGCGCGTTGACAAGGCGCGAGCCGTCGCGGAAAAGTGGGGTGCTTCCGCGGCCCGCACGTTTGTCACCCTTGCCGCGTCTGCCGTCTCGCATGTCCCGCGTCGCAGCCTCCCCGTCGACCCTCGCCAGCGCCTTCGGCCGTCACGGCGCCCGTGGGCCCTCGGACGCGCAGCCGCGGATGGCGGCGTGGGGGGAGCGCGCGGTGGAGCGCCTGGGGGCGCTCGGCCTCGAGGTGCACGCGTGCGAGGCCGACGAGGAGCGCGTCGTCTTCGTGCCC
>JBEKGQ010000802.1:0-3594 GCA_050012715.1 Polyangiaceae bacterium | reverse complement strand
GGAGCACGAGGTCCGGCCGTTCGCTCCGCGCGAGCTCCAGCCCGCGCTCGCCGTCCTCGGCGCACAGCACCACGTAGCCCTCCGCCTCGAGGTTGATGCGCAGCCCGAGCATGATGCTCGCGTCGTCCTCGACGACCAGGACGCACCGCCTCGGCGCGTCGCCCGTCGGGGACTTGCTCTGGGTCATGCGCGCTTCGCCTCGGCCGCGCGCGGCGCCGCCGGCGTCTCGACGCTCCGGTCGGGCGGCGGTGAGATCGGCAGCACGATGCGGAACGTCGAGCCTTTCCCGGGGGCGCTGTCGACGCGCACCCGGCCGCGGTGCGCGCGCACGATGTGCTTCACGATCGCGAGGCCCAGGCCGCTCCCCTCGCGCTCGCGCGAGAGGCGATCGTCGATGCGGTAGAACTTGTCGAAGATCCGCCGGTGCTCGCCGCGGGGGATGCCCTCGCCGTTGTCGGTCACCTCGATCGCCACGCCGCCCGGGGTCATCTTCGCGCGCAGGGTCACCACCGGGGGGGTGCCGCCGTACTTCACCGCGTTGCCGAGGAGGTTGCCGACCGCGTCGACCATCGCCGCGCGGTCGACGTGGACGCTCGGCAGTCCGGGCGCGACGTCGATGCGAAGCTCGACCTCGGGGTGCTGCACCCGCAGCGGGGCGAAGGCCTGCACCGACTCTTCGACGATTGCGTCGAGGGTCTCCTCGTGGAGGTCGAACTGCTTGCGACCCGCCTCCATGCGGCCCCAGTCGAGCAGGCGCTCGATGCGCCGGGTGAGGCGCCGCGTCTCCACGTCGAGGGCGTCGAGGCACTGGTCCTGCACCGCCTGATCGCCGCGGGCGCGTCCCATCGTCTCGACGAAGAGGCGGATGCTGGTGAGCGGCGTGCGGAGCTCGTGGCTCACCTTGGAGACGAAGTCGGCCTGGAGCGCGCTGAGGTTGGCCTCGCGGCGCAGAAAGACCAGGACGAGCACGATGCCGGTGACCGCGACGAGGACGAAGCTGACCGTTAGGACGCCGAAGAGGACGTTGAAGACGTTCCCCAGGAACATGAGGACGATGCCGACGAGGAGCAGGAGCACCGTCGGCACGATGACCAGGTAGACGAGCAGCTGGACGATCCGCTTGAAGCCGAGGCGCTGCCGGGACCGGGGCACGCGGTTCAATGTAGTCAATTATGTCTCGAGCGCCGCCCGCATGATGCCGAGGGGGGCCTCGACGCCGAGCCACAGGGCGAAGGCGAGGGCGCCCTGACGCGCGAGCATACCGAGGCCGTTGGCCCGGCGGAGGCCGCGGGCGGCGGCGGCGCGGAGAAACGGCGTCTCGGGCGGAGCGTAGACGAGGTCGAGCGCCACCGCGTCCGGCGGCAGCGCCTCCCAGGCGACGACGCCCGCGACGGCCTCGCCCGGATCCGCGCCGATCATCCCGGCGCTCGTCGCCTGCACCACGGCGAGCGTCTGCCCCTCGCGGTCGGGCGACGGCCTCCAGGGCTGCACGTCGGCCGCGCCCGGTCTCCGCGCACGGACGGCGACGTCCCGCGCGCCCAGCGAGCGGAGGGCCGACACCGCGGCGAGCGCCGCACCGCCCGAGCCGAGCACCAGGGTACGTCGGGACGCCCACGGAGCGGCCGGGCCGGCGAGGAGCCGCAGCTCCTCCGCGAGCGCGGGGACGTCGGTGTTGTGCGCGACGATCCGGCCCTCGGCGGTCCGGACCAGCGTGTTCGCGGCGGCGAGATCGGGGGCCGCGACGTCGTCGACCAGGGCCAGCACCGCTCGCTTGTGGGGCACGGTGACGTTCAGCCCGTCGAGCCGGCCCTCGCGCAGCGCGTCGACGATCCCCGGCAGCTCGGCCGCCGCCGCGCGCATCGCCTCGTAGGTGTGCGGTAGCCCGAGCGCGCGGAAGGCCGCCATGTGCATCGCGGGGCTCTTCGAGTGGGCCACCGGATCGCCGATCACCGCGAACCGGCGCGGGGTCATCGCACCGGCTCCTCGGGCCGCTCCTCGAGCGGCTCGACGCCGACCACGCTCGCCTCGATGCGCGCGTCCCGCACGCGCACGTGGAGCGCGTCGCCGGCCCGCACGTCGCCGGCCGAGCGCACCGCGCGGCCGTCCTCGCGCGTCGCGATCGCGTAGCCGCGCGCGAGCACCTTCAGGGGGCTCAGCGCGTCGAGCCGCCCCGTCGCCCGCTGGAGGTACGTGCTCCGCCGCTCGAGCGCGCCGCTCCACACGTGGGCGAGGCGATCCCCCAGCCGCGACAGCTCGGCGCGCTCCCGCGCCACCACCGCCTTCGGGTGCAGGTACGCCAGCCGCCGCTGCGCCTGCGTCAAGGCATCGCGCCGTCGCGCCACCGCCGCGCGAACCCAGGCCGTGAGGCGCGCCTCGCGCTCGTCGAGCGACTGCTGGTGCGCCGCGATGGCGAGGCGCGGATCGCCGAGGCGTCGCGCCGCGTGCACGAAGGACACGCGGTCCTCGGCGAGGTGCGCGCGCATCGCGCGCGTCAGGTGCATGCGCGTCCGGCGGAGGAGCTCCGCCTGCGACGCGCGATCGGGCACGACCATCTCCGCTGCCTGCGACGGCGTGGCCGCGCGCGCGTCGGCGGCGAAGTCGACGAGCGTCACGTCCACGTCGTGGCCCACCGCGCTCACGATCGGCACGCGGCACGACGCGACCGCGCGGACCACCACCTCCTCGTTGAAGGCGGCGAGATCGTCGGCCGACCCGCCGCCGCGCCCCACCACGATGACGTCCACCTCGCGCACGCGCTGGAGCAGCGCGAGCGCCCGGCAGATGGACTCCGCCGCGTTCGCCCCCTGCACCTGGGCCGGCGCCAGCAGGATGCGCGCGCCTCCACGCCGGAAGGCCACCCGGCACACGTCGTGGATGACGGCCCCGGTGGGGCTCGTCACGACGCCGACCACGCGCGGCTCGCGCGGGAGCGCGCGCTTGTGCTCCGGTGCGAAGAGCCCCTCGGCCGAGAGCTTCGCCTTGAGCTGCTCGAGCGCCTCGAGCAAGGCGCCGCGCCCGGCGGCCTGCACGCGGTCGGCGACGAGCTGCAGCCGTCCGCGCGGCGCCCAGAACGTCGGCTTCCCCCGGAGGCGTGCGCGGGCTCCCTGCACGCACAGCGTGCGCGTCCGCGGCGTCACGTTGGACCGGTAGACGACGACGTCGATCGAGGCCTCCTCCTTCTCGTCCTTGAGACAGAAGTAGAGGTGCCCGCTCGGGGCGGCGCGCACGTCGGCCACCTCGCCCTCGACCCACACGCCGTCCGCGAACGCGTCGGTGAGCGACCCCTGGATGGCGCGATCGAGCTCGCCCACCGACAGCGCGCGCGGCTCGGGCGGAGGCGGCGGCTTCCGAGGCGCGAAGTCGAACGCGAGGTTCGGCGTATCGGGCGGATCGGCCGGAGGCACGCGCGTCAGGAGGCCGAGCTTCGGCGTCGGCGAACGGCGAACGCGCCCAGGATGGCGCTCATCGCGAGCAGCAGCGGCGCAGAGCCTTCGGGCGACCCCGCCGTGATGCAGCCGCACCCGCCCTTCTTCGTCGCGGGCTCCGCGGTGGTGGTGCCGCCGTCCTCCTCCTCGCCCCCGTCCGCGCCGCCCT
>JBEKGQ010000801.1:0-3599 GCA_050012715.1 Polyangiaceae bacterium | reverse complement strand
AGTCGGCGGGGTCGACGACGACGGTGACGCGGGCGTGGTTCTTCGCCGCCGAGCGGACCATCGAGGGCCCGCCGATGTCGATGTTCTCGACGATGTGCTCGTGAGACGACGCGGGGTCGGCCGCCACGCGCTCGAACGGGTAGAGGTTCACCACCACGAGGTCGATCTCGCGCGCGCCGAGGCGCTCGAGGTCCCCCTTGTCGCGCTCGCCGCGCGAGAGGATGCCGCCGTGCACGCGCGGGTGCAGCGTCTTCACGCGGCCGTCCATGACCTCGGGGGACCCGGTGTAGCTCTCGACGGTCTCCACCGCGACGCCCTCGGCGGCGAGCGCCTTCGCCGTGCCGCCGCTCGAGAGCACACGGACGCCGCGCTCGTGGAGGGCGCGCGCGAACGGGACCAGGCCGAACTTGTCCGAGACCGAGACGAGGGCGGTGCGGATGGGCATGCCCGCGCCGGTACCGTGGCCGCTTCGCGCGGTCAATCGACGCCGGCCCGCGGCGGTCACGAGGTCGAACGGGCTGACGGGTCCGAGGGGCGATCAGAGCGGCGCCGGGTAGACGGTCGCGTCCTGGAAGTCGATCCAGCTGACGCGAACGTCGCCGGTGACGTCCGCGCGTTGGAAGACGATCTCGAGGATTCCGGAGTCGAAACCGCCCTCGGGAATGGGCAGGGCAAAGGTCGTCTCCGTCGGTTCCGCGAGCCTCGTGCCGTACCAGCGGACGCCGAGCGGCGTGCCACGCCCGATGTGCACGGCCGTCGCGGGGTTCGCGAGCAGCCTCACGAGCATCTGCGTGGCGTACGGCCACTGCGCCGCGAAGACGAACGTCGCCCGGGTCCCGGTCATGTGGCGCCCGTCGTCCTCGCTGCGGAAGTCGGTCGTTAGGTTCCCGTGCGCGTCGTGGGTGAGGTCGATCTCGTGGTTGCCCCACTGCATGGTGCGGTAGTTCCGGTCGTAGAGCGGCTCGGTGGCGTCACGGAAGGCGTTCATGCGCAGGCCGTAGCGCAGGTGGAAGACGAGCTCGGCGGGCAGGATCGAGAGGTCGCCGACGCGGTCGTCGAGGACGCCCCACGAGACGCGGTCACCCGCGCCGTAGAGGCCCGCCTGCGAGGTGCCCTCCTCGGTGGAGACGTCGCGCCCGAGGCCGTACGAAGCGCCGAGGATCGAGAAGGCCACCGGGGCGAGGAGCGCGACGGCGAGGGCGGTGGTGGCGCGCGACGGCCGCGCCCGGAGCCACCGGTGGCCCCGCGCGACCGCGATCGCGACCATGGGGGCGAGGAGCGGCAGGAGGGACGTCAAGCGGCGCGCGCCAAAGGTTCCGCTGCCGTGCCAGTCGATCGGCGCGGCGGAGATCCACGTCACCGCCGCGCATGCCGCGACGAGCGCGAGGACGTAGACCCGCGTCTTCCGCGCGCGGACGCCGGCGATCGCGCCGGGCAGCGCGAGCCACGCGACGGGCGCGGTGAAGAGGAGCCCCCCGTGCGGCGCAAAGAGGACGAGCCAGGGGTGGGCGTGTCCGTACTGCATGTAGAAGCGGCCGTGCGGCGCGCCGGCCCAGAAGGTCCCGTAGAGGTACTTGTAAACGAGCATCTGCGGCACGGCGCCGAAGACGACGGCCGCGGCGCCGAGGGCGGCGAGGGCCAGCGCGAGGCGGCGTGGCTCCCGCCGGAGCGCGGCGATCGCGAGCACTGCCGGGACGAGGCCGAAGAGGACGCTGACGGGCCGCTGGAGGAGCCCTACCCCCACCGCCACGCCGGCGAGCGCCCAGCGTCCGACCGCGCGGGGCCTTTCCGACGCGCGCACGGCGGTGATCATCGTCACCGCCGCCCAGAACGTGTCGTGTACGTGCGAGTAGCTCGCGACCATCGCGGCGTACGCGGGGAGCGTCGTGCAGAGGCCGAGTAGGCCGGCCGCGAGCGCGGCGGGTCCGTCGTCCGCGTGGCGGCGCGCGACGCGATACATCAGCCAGATGGCGAGCGCCCCGAGGAGCGGCCCCACGCCGAGTGTGTTCGCCGTGAGCGGCCCGTAACACGCGAGCCTCTCCGGCTCGGGGGCGTCCGGCGGCATCGGGATGACGAGCCGCAGCCCCGCGAGCACCGGCACCCAGGTGACGCTCGGCCCGATGTAGAAGGGGTTGTCGGGGTGGCTCGTCCCGCGGAGGACGTTCTTGCCCTGGTTGTCGCCGCAGAGGGCGTAGTCGTTCGTGAAGTCGATGTCGTGGTCGTAGACGATCGAGCGCGCGTAGAGCCACGTGTAGAACCCGTCCGAGCCGGCGTTGCGCGCGTACGGCCCGGTCGAGAACATCCACAGGAAGAGCGCGTACGAGACCGCGAAGAGAACCAGGCCCCACCGCGACGCATACGCTCCCCGCAGCGCGCGACCTACCCACAAGCCGACGTCGACACGCATCCGCAGACGCGGAGTGTACTCCTACCCTGGGCCTCGACCTCGCCCGAGAGCGGGCTCTCAGTCGACGTCGAGCTCCGCCGAAGCGAAGGCTTCCACGTCGAACTCGGCGCTCGTGTCGGTCCCCGTCGACGTGTCGGCCTCGGTGTCCGTGTCCTCGGCGTCGGTGTCCTCGGCGTCCTCGTCGCCGTCCTCGGCGTCCGTCGGCGCGGTGAGGACCGGAAGACGGCGCTTGCCGACGGGACCCTCGTCGACGTAGTCGCGCAGCGCGGTCATGTCGCGCAGTGCCGAGAGCTTGGCGAGGCCCTTCACTTCGACCTGACGGATCCGCTCCCGGGTCAGGTTCATGATGGCCCCGACCTCCTCGAGGGTCGTGCCGCCGCGGTCGGCCACGTCGAGCGCGCAGGTCTCGGTCATCTCCCAGACCTCGAGGTCGGGGAAGTTCAGCTTGATGGCGCCGGTCCGGGCCGACACGTCGAGGTAGAGGTGGTGCTTGCAGGACACGAACGGGCACGGGCGCATCGCCTCGGCGCACTCGTTGCGCACGCGCGGCCGCTCGACCTCGTCCACGTCGGGGTACAGCATGCGACCGAGCTCGAGCTCGCGCTTCGTCATGCGCTTGACGCTGATCGTCTTGGCGCGGATGGCGCGCTTGCGGCGCGACCTCCGCTGTTCGCGCGTGACGGGCTCGCCGTCCGGCGCGATCTCGGTGGCACCCTCGGTGCTCAACGCCAGCGCGCCCTCGGTCGCGAGCGTCTGACCGACGACCGTCGGCTCGTCCAACTTCGGTTCGTACTTGGGGTCCATCCTCGGCTCCTCCCGGCGCTTCGCCGACAAACCGCTCCACCGCCGGGCGCGGGCTGCCTCGCCCACACTCGACCACGTTAATCTGTGCGCCCCCGGCGCGTGCCTCGACTCCCGGCGCGACGCCGTGACGTCGGGCTCTCGGAGGTCCCGGACGCTCGCGGCGTTCTCGCCTGAAGAAAGACCCTTCGCTACTCGTCGAGGTTCCGCGTCGGCAACCGCCACACGATGCCTCGACCGTTTGCACCTTAAGTCAGACGAAAGATCGTGGTCAATCCATCGTTTGCCTTTTTTTTGTGCGTTTCCATTATGGAACTCGTTTCGCGTGGTTAGATCGAGACCGTGACAAGAAATGTCACGACATGGACCGCGCTCGCACGTGGGACACGAC
>JBEKGQ010000800.1:0-3607 GCA_050012715.1 Polyangiaceae bacterium | reverse complement strand
CGCGCCCGCACCGCCGATGAGCGCGTGCTTGCCGTCCCAGGCGTGCACCGTCGGCAGCTCGTGCATCGGCGCGAACTACACGACGGGCGCCACGGGCACCTGCCAGCTGGCGGGCGAATCGCTCGGCGCGGACTGCTCCTCGACGACGAACGGATGCGACTTCTACGCGGGGCTGACGTGCAACTCGTCGACCAAGGTGTGCGCGGCCCAGCCCTTCGGCGCGGCCGGCGCCGCGTGCAACTACGTCGCCGCCGACGACGTGGCGGTCGTCTGCGGCTCGGGCGGCAAGTGCATCAGCGCGGCCCCGGGCGCCGAAGGAACCTGCCAGGGGACCTCTCCCGTCGGCGGGCCGTGCGATCTCGCGGCGGGGCCGGGGTGCATCCTGCCGTCGCGCTGCATCGTCGTCGGCGCCGAGGCCGGGACGGCGGGAACCTGCGCGACGCCGGACGCGACGATATGTCCGTGAGACGCGAACGGAGCCGAAGGACGCTAGGCTGACCCTCGTGCGCTTCGCTGCCCTTCTCGCGCTGCTGGCCCTCACCGCCGCGGCCTGTTCTTCCTCTTCGAACGGCGCGGCCGGCGACGGCGGGGTCGACGCTCCCACGAGCGACGCGGTCTACGTGCCGCCCGCGGCGTGCAGCTGCCCCGCCGGTCAGGAGCTGCTGCTCTTCGGTCCCCCCGGCTGGTGCTCGGGGGCGACGCCGACGGGGGGCGCGTCGTGCGGCACCGAGGGCTGCTACGTCGAGTGCTTCGACGGGTCGGCGGACGATGGAGCCTCCTCCGGGGGCTCGACGGACGCCGCGGGGGACGCAGCGAGCGACGGCGCGGGAGAAGCCGCGGTCGGCGAAGCCGGGCCAGGGGGGAGCGACGCGGGGTCCGAGGCGGCGACTGACGGCGGCGCGGACTGAGTCCGCTCGTGTGTCTCCCGCGGGAATGGCTCAGAGCTGCGAGAGGTCGATGTCCAGCTCGAGCTCCAGCTCCTCGCCCTGCGCCGCGGGCTCGTCGCGCACGGACTTCAGCTCGAGGAGCCCCCGACGCGCGAGCGCGCTCATCTCGCGCGCACAGGCCTCGGGCGGGGCGAGGGTCCCCGCGGCGGTCGCGATCTGGCGCGTCGTCGTCGAGCCGTCCACCCGCAGGAGCAGCTTCGTCGCCAGATCGCCGAGCGAGTTCCACGGCAGCTCGGCGCGCGGCACCCGCAGCACGGGAACTGCGTCGGGCGCATCGTCGGCGTCGGCGAACGCCTTGGCGACGTCGATCTGGCGCTTGGTGGTCTTGTCCTGATCGGTCGAGCGCGCGCGTCCCACCAGGAGATCGTAGCAGCTCGTGGCGACCGGAGCGCCGGCGGCCCTACGGTGTGACGACGCCCGACACGGCGGCCGCGTTGCAGTTTGGCGACCCCAGCGCGAGCAGCGCGTCCGGGGCCGCCCCGGGATCGAAGTTCGTCTCGAACTTGAAGTAGTAGAAGCTCCCCGGCGCTCGACGGCAGGACGACGTTCGCGTCGGTGGCGACGTCGACGTAGACGAAGAGCGGCCACGACGACGGGAACGGGTCGACCAGGCTGATGGACTCGGGCTGGGTCCCCGAGCTGATCTGCGCCCCGCTGCGGACGTCGTTCTGGAGGAGAGGCGCCTGCCCGAAGCCGAACACGCCGTTGGTGAAGGGGATGGGCGACGCGAGGATCTGGAGGTCCTCGCGGGTGATCTGCGCGGTGGGGTTGATGGACGCCCCGAGCTGCTTGAAGGCGTCGTGGTCCCACGAGAGGTTCGTGGTGACCTGGGGCGCCGGCGCGAGCGACGCGTCGAGCGTATTCACGACGCCCTGCGCGAGCGTGAACCCCGTCCGGGTGAAGCCGGCGATGCTCGTGGACGCCGTACCACCGTCGATGAACCGGAGCTGGAGGAGGTAGGTGTCGTCGTTGCGGGTCGGGTCGACGAGGAACGGGGTCGTGACCTTCTCCCAGTCCGCGATGTCGGCGCTGCAGGTCGTTCCCCCGTCGGGGCAGGAGACCGTGTTGAGCCGTTGCCACTCGCCGAGGTTCCCCGAGCCGAGCTGGAAGTGATCGTTCGCGCTCCAGGGGACGAGGCCGGACGCGTTGATCACGACGCCGGTTTGCACGCCGGCCTCGGCCAGGAGCTCATCGGTGCGACCCAGCTGCCAGTCGCTGAGATCGAGGGTGCGGAGCGCGGTGTAGACGTAGGTGCTGTCGTTCGCGCCCCCTCCCTGCACCGCGACGCGGTAGGTCGCGCCGGGTGGGACGCCCTCGATCGTGAAGTTGCCCTGGCCGTCGCCCGTCCCCGGGTAGCTCACCTCCCCGCCGTCGGGGAGTGAGACGACCGCCGAGGGGGCGCCGGTCGAGAAGTCGACGGGCATCGCGGCGGCCCCGCTCAGGGACACGTAGTAGTGGATCTGCTTGCCGGTGATCGCGCCGGCGTCCATGTCGGGACCGCCGTCCCCCTCGGCGTCCGGAGACGCCACGTCCTCGCCGGGGGCCGCGTCGGCGACCGAGGCGTCGTGACCGACGAGCGTCCCGCTCTCGATGCCCGCCAGCGCGTTGCACCCGGCCCATGCCGTCGCACCGATCAGGAGCACCGCAGCGACCGCGGCGGGGGGACTCGGGGGCCTCATGTGGGGGCATCTCTACCTGCTCGTGAGCGTCTATTCCAGCCGCCTCCCTCGGCATTCGGGGGACAGGTCGTCGCCGTCACACCACGACGTGGGGGCCACCATCTCTTCGAGAAAGGTGGCTCCCATGACCCGTACCAAGCTCGCTCCGTTCCTCGTCTCGACCCTCGTCGCCTCGGTGCTCGCCCTCACCGGCTGCGCCGGGGCCGCGCCCGCGGCGGCCGGCCCGACGGCGCCGCACCCCCTGATCGGCTTCGCGTCGCCCGGCAACAGCGCGGCCCGTGAGCGTCCCGCCCGCTTCGAGAGCGAGCGTCTCCCGCCGCGCCCGATCCAGATGTCCAACTCGTGGGCCCGGTGATCGTGTCGGCTCCCCGGCCGTCGTCCGTTCGGATGACCCGGGCCCCGCGTCACACCGGGGGGACGCGGTCACTTCCGGTTCGAAAGGTGGCACCCCATGAAGACCCGCATCCTCGTGCTCTCGACCGTCGTCCTCTCGCTGCTCGCCCTCGCCGGCTGCGCCGAGGGGGTCCATCCGGCTGCGGCGGACTACCCGATGCTCGGCTTCGCCTCCCCGGGCGACGGCGCCAGCGAGCCGAGCGCCTCCACGCGCTTCGAGGAAGTCCGGATGCTCCCGAAGCCGGTCGTCATCACCGACAGCTGGGCCCACTGAGCGTGGAAAACAATCCGTGGTCCGTGCCGGGCTCGCGGTCGTGGTCGTGGTCGTCGCCGCCGAGCGGACGACCGCGCCCATGACCGCGAGCCGGCGTTTTGTGGCTCACCGCGGCGAGAGGAGCCAGACGTCGGTGTCGAACGAGATCTCGTGGAGCGCGAGCGTGCGGCCGTCCGGCGACACGGAAGGGCTGCTCAGCCACGCGCTGCGGTCGGCGTAGAGCACGGTGCCTCGGCCTTCGAGGTCGACCGCGAGGGCACCGTACGGCCCGCGCTCGAGGAACATCCCGGTGATGATCAGTCCCCGTCCGTCCG
>JBEKGQ010000799.1:0-3613 GCA_050012715.1 Polyangiaceae bacterium | reverse complement strand
ACGGCGGTGCGCCAGGGCGCGACGAGCGTGACGCAGCTCGAGCTCATGCCGAAGCCCGCGCTCGTCCGCCTGCCGACGAACCCCTGGCCGGAGTGGCCGCTCGTGCTGCGGACGTCGACCTCGCAGGAGGAGGGCGCGGACCGCGACTGGTCGGTGTCGACGCGTGCCTTCCACGGCGAGGGCGGACGCGTCGTCGCGCTCGAGGCGCAGCGCGCGGTGCTCGAGGGCGGCAAGGTGAAGCCCATCCCCGGGACCGAGGTGTCGCTCCCGGCGGAGCTCGTGCTCCTCGCGATGGGCTTCGTGGGGCCCGAGCGCCACGGCGTGGTGGAGCAGCTCGGACTCGCGCTCGACGCCCGCGGCAACGTGCGGACCGACGCGAGCGGCGCGACGAGCGCAGCGGGCATCTTCGCGGCCGGCGACGCCGCGCGGGGGCAGTCGCTCGTCGTGTGGGCCATCGCCGACGGGCGACGGGTGGCGGCCGGGGTCGACGCATGGCTCCGCCGGGCTCCGATGGCGCGCGCCGCGAACGGCTGACGGCGCGCCGGCCCCGCTCAGGCCTGCTGCGCCGGGTCCCAGCCGGTCGCGAGGTTCTCCTCGAGGGCGTCGAGGCGGCTCACGTCGTCGGCATCGAGGGCGAAGTCGAAGAGGGCGACGTTCTCGGCGATGCGCGCCTCGCGCGTCGACTTGGGGAGGACGACGACGCCCTTCTGCACCCCCCAGCGAAGCAGCACCTGCGCCGGCGAGCGCTTCACCCGCTGGGCGACGTCGCGCAGGACGGGGTGCCCGAGGCGCTCGCCGTGGGTGAGCGGGCTGTACGACTCGACCACGATGCCCTTCTCCTGGCACATCGCGACCGTGTCGCGCCGCTGCAGGAACGGCGTCAGCTCGATCTGGTTCACCGCGGGCACGACCTCGGCGTGCGCGAGGAGCTCCTCGAGGTGCGGCCGCAGGAAGTTGCTCACCCCGATGGCGCGGGCGCGCTTCTCGGCGTAAAGGCGCTCGAGGGCGCGCCACGACTCGAGCCGCCGCTCCGCGACGGGCCAGTGGAGCAGGTACAGATCGACGTACTCGAGGCCCAGTCGCTGGAGGCTCGCGTCGAAGGCGCGGAGCGCCGAGTCGAAGCCCTGGTCCGCGTTCCAGAGCTTGGTCGTGACGAAGACCTCTGCGCGCGGGACGCCGCTCGCGCGGACGCCTTCGCCCACGTCGGACTCGTTGCCGTAGATGCGGGCGGTGTCGATGTGCCGGTAGCCGAGGCGCAGGGCAGTCGCGACCGCGTCCCGCGTCGTCGCCCCGCGCGCCGACTGCCAGACGCCGAGGCCGACCTGCGGGATGGTCGCGCCGGTGTTCATCGGGAGGGAGGGAATGGCGGTGGTCATGGCGTTCTCCGATGTCTCGAGGGCCGGCGTGGTCGCCCGGGCTCAGCGGCGGCGCCGCCGGAGGCCCAGGAGCACGAGGCCGGCGAGCGCGAGCGGCCCGACCGCCTCCGCGGGCGAGCTCGTCGTGGCGCATCCCGCGCAGCCGCCCTTGCGCTGCACGGTCTCCATCTGGACCGCGGACGGGCTCGCGGGCGCCTCCGCTGGCGGGGGCGTCGCGACGGGCTTCTTCTCCTCGAGCGGCGCGCCACACTCGGGGCAGGCGCTCCGGACGTGCGCCGTCGCGTCGTCGACCTTCTTCCGGGCGCTCGCGCAGCGGTCCCCCGGATCGAGCGCGCAGAGCCGCTCGGTCGCGCGGCGCATCGAGTCGAGGGCGCGGCACGCCGTCCGGCAGTCGCTGGCGAGCGTCTGCGCGTAGTCGCGGTCGACCTCGGCCTGCGCGGCGTCGGCGTCGCTCGTCGTGACGACCGCCGGCTGGGCGAGCGCCGCCGTCGGGAGGAGCACGAGCAGCGCGACGGCGACGAGCCCCCTCACGCCCTCCACCAGACCACGCCTTGCGAGGTCATGGAACTCCGGCGCGTGCGACTCACCACCAAGACGCCAAAAACTGGTTCGGGTTGTCTCCCCGCCGAACCGCGGTGAAGTCCTTGGCGTCTTGGTGGCGAGCCGCACGTCGCGGCGATGCGTGGGACAGGAGCACGGGACGTGCCACGAGGTGGGTCGTGTAACTACGTCGACTTGCGGGGACCTTAGACGAACCCTCGGTAGAAACCGAGGGAAAAGCGATCCATCCTGATCGCAACCTCAGCTCGGGGTCTGGTGTAACTTGATGCAGATGGCGGTCGCCGTCGGCATCGATCTCGGCACCACGAACACGGTCGTCGCCGCCGTGCGCGAGGGTGTGGCGGGTACGATCGCCGACGCGGAGGGGCAGCGGCTCATCCCGTCCATCGTCTCGTTCATGCCGAACGGCTCGGTGGCGGTGGGGCGCTCGGCCGTGGACCGGCGCCTCATCGACGCGAAGAACACGGTCTACTCCGTCAAGCGCCTCATCGGCCGGCCCTGGGGCTCCCCGTCGGTCGAACAGGCACGCGGCAAGCTTCCGTTCGACCTGCGCGAGGGACCCAACGGCGCCACCGTCCTCTTCGCCCGCGGGGAGACCTACGCGCTGCCCGAGATCAGCGCCTTCGTGCTGCGTCAGGCCAAGGCGGTCGCGGAGGCGGCCCTCGGCGGGCCCGTCGAGCGCGCCGTCATCACCGTGCCCGCGAACTTCAACGACCTGCAGCGCGCGGCGACGAAGATCGCCGGCCGACTGGCCGGGCTCGAGGTGCTGCGCATCCTCAACGAGCCCACCGCGGCGGCGCTGGCGTACGGCCCGCAGGGCAAGACGCAGGAGCGGGTCGCGGTGTACGACCTCGGCGGCGGGACCTTCGACATCACGATCCTCGATCTCGCCGGCAACGTCTTCGAGGTGCTCGCCACCGCCGGCGACACCGCCCTCGGCGGCGACGACATCGACGTCATCATCGCCGAGCGGATGGCCGACGATCTGCTGAAGACCCACCGCTACGACGCGCGCGCGCAGCCCATGGTCTTCGGGCGATTGCGCATCCTCGGCGAGGAGATGAAGCGCGTGCTCACGTCGCAGGAGTCGCACACGATCCAGGTCGACGACCTGGTGCCGGGCGATCGGGGCACGGTCCTGTCCTGGCGGTTCAAGATGACGCGGCCGGAGCTCGAGTGGGCCTCGCTGGCGCTCGTCGAGCGGACGTTCCGCGTCTGCCAGGAGGCGCTCGACGCGTCGGGGGCGGCGCAGGGGCAGCTCGATCGGGTCCTCCTCGTCGGCGGGGCGACGCGGATGCCGATGGTGGCCCGCAAGGTGGAGCAGTTCTTCGGCCGCGCGCCGATCGTCCGCATCAACCCGGACGAGGTGGTCGCGCTCGGGGCGGCCATCCAGGCGGCGCTCCTCGACCGGGCGCGCCAGAGCGCCGCGCAGCCGATGATGCACCCGCGGATCTCGGAGGACTCGGTCGCCCAGGAGATCCCGACGGAGGACGCAGCGGCGAACGAGGACATCCTCGCCCTCCCCATCATCGGAGGACCGAAGGGCGCGGCGACCCCGCCCCCCGCCGCGAAGCCGCCTCCTCCGGTCGCGCCGAGCCCGGCCCCCGCGCCGAAGCCGCCGCCGGCCCCCGAGCGCCTCGCGTTCCTCCCCGGGAGAGCCACGCGCGAGCTCGTGT
>JBEKGQ010000798.1:0-3622 GCA_050012715.1 Polyangiaceae bacterium | reverse complement strand
TCGGCGACGCCTGGCCTTCCGGAGCCGACCCGCGCGCTGTTCCGGGCGGCGGCCGCGGCGAGCCACACGGGGGAGGAGTGGACGGCGATGCGCGCGGCTCACGTTCACGGCGACGGACAGATCGCCGCGCTGTGGGCGCTTCCGCGGGCCTTCGCGGACGATCCGTCCGAGATGACGTTCTCCGCCGAGCGACTCGCGGCCATCCAGGCGCGCACGCTCGTCGTGAGCGGCGATCGCGACCCGCTCTATCCCGTGGAGCTCGCGTTGGAGCTGTTTCGCGGCATCCCGGGCGCATCGCTGTGGGTGGTGCCGGGTGGAGGACATGGGCCGATCTTCCTCGCCGAACGCGAGGCGTTCGTTCGGGTCGCGTTGCCGTTCCTGGCGTGAGGGCGCGTCTGAAAGGAGAGGAGCACATCCATGGTCGACTATGATTTCAGTGGCAGGACGGTCTTCATCACCGGCGGGACCTCGGGCATCGGCCTGGCGACCGCGCTCGCCTTCGGCCGAGGGGGCGCCAGCGTCGTCCTGGCGGCGCGGGGGGAGGACGCGGGAGAACGAGCATCCGCGACGCTGGAGGGCGACGGGGTGAGGACCCTGTTCGTCGCGACCGACGTCCGCGACGACGCCTCGATCGCGGCGGCGGTGGCGGCCGCGCTTCGCCGCTTCGGCCGGCTCGACTTCGCGCTCAATTGCGCGGGCGCGGGCGGGGACATGGCGCCGCTCGAGCGGACGGATCAGGCGGTGTGGGACGACGTGATGACGACCAACGCGCGCGGCGTCTGGCTCTCCATGCGCCACGAGATCCCGCCCATCCTGGCCTCGGGAGGCGGCGCCATCGTCAACATGAGCTCCATCTACGGCGTCGCCGGTCGGCCCGCCCACCACGCCTACGTGGCGTCGAAGCACGCCATCGTCGGCATGTCTCGCTCCGTCGCGCTGGAGCTCGCCGCGCGCGGGGTACGCGTCAACGCGATCTGCGCCGGGGTCACCGCGACCTCCGGGATGCGGGCGGCGGAGGCGGCCGTGCCGGACCTCGTCCGAGGCCTCGTCGCGCAGCACCCGATGGGGCGTATGGCCAGCGAGGACGAGATCGCCGGCGCCGTGCTCTGGCTCTGCTCCCCGGGCGCCGGCTACGTGACGGGAACGGCGCTCGCGGTCGACGGGGGTTTCCTCGCCGCGTGAGGGACGCTACGCGCTCTTCCGCAAGACGGCGACGTAGAACCCGCCGAACACCGCCGCCCGCGTGTCCGCGAGGCCGCGCTCGATGCGCCTCACCACGTCGCGGACCACCGGCACGCGCATCACGCCGGCCGCGGGCGTCACGATCCGCACACCGCGCGCCGTCTCGAGGTGCAGGCTCGGCGGCAGGATGCGCGGGATGACCCACGGCGCGTCGAAGCGCGTGTAGACCGCGCTCTCGCGCTGGCTCGCCGAGATCGCGCGCGCCGGCCCGAGCCGCTTCACGAGGCCGCGCAGGCTCATCGGGTTGTAGAACTCCGCGAGGACCACCCCTCCCGGTCGCGTGACGCGCGCCATCTCGGCGAGCGCGCGGCCGATCTCCGGCACGTGGGCGAGCACCTTGAAGGAGCACGTGACGTCGAAGCTCGCGCCGTCGAACGGGATGGCGGTGACGCTCGCCTCGCGCACGTCGAGGCCGCGGGCGAGGGCGCCCTCGAGCATGCCGGGCGACAGGTCGATGCCCCGGGCGGTGCGCGCGAAGCGGCCGATGCGCTCGAGGAGCAGGCCAGTCCCGACGCCGCACTCGAGCACGTCACGGCCGACGCCGTAGCGCTCGACGAGCTCGACCTCGAGGTCGTCGACGAGCGCGTGGTAGCCACCGGGGCGGTTGGGGCGCCGCTCCGCCTCGTACCGGACGGAGAAGTCGTCGTAGTACGCGCGCGTGGCGGCGTCGTCGGGGTCGGGGCGGCGCGCGTGGAGGACCATCGGCGCGCCGGATAGCACGCCCGGCTTCATTGCGTCGAGGCGGTCGCTCGCGTACCCCAGCTCTCCGAGGTGCTCGCATGGGCAAGACCAACAAGACCGCGCTCGTGACGGGCGCATCCGTGGGGCTGGGGGCGGAGCTGTCGCGGCTCTTCGCCGCGGACGGGCATGATCTGGTTCTCGTGGCACGCCGTCGAGACAACCTCGAGGCGCTCGCGCAGGAGCTCGAGAAGGCGCACGGCATCGGCGCGACGGTCCTGCCGGAGGATCTCGCCGACGCGGGGGCGCCCGAGCGGATCGCGAAGGCGCTCGGCGAGCGCGGGATCGACGTGGAGTTCCTCGTGAACAACGCGGGCTTCGGGACGACGGGCGCCTTCGCGAGCGCCGACGTCAGCCGCGAGCTGGGGATGCTCGCGGTGAACATCACCACCCTGGTGCACCTGACGCGGCTCCTCCTGCCGGCGATGGTCGCGCGCAAGAGCGGGCGCATCCTGAACCTGGGCTCGACGGCGGGCTTCGTGCCGGGGCCCTTCATGGCGGGGTACTACGCGTCGAAGGCGTTCGTGAACTCGTTCACGCAGGCGCTCGCCTACGAGCTGCGAGGCACCGGCGTCACCGCCACCGTGAGCTGCCCCGGCGCGACGGCGACGGAGTTCTCCAAGGTCGCCGGCAACGACAAGTCGCGCCTGTTCCAGGCCGCCGCGATGGCCGCGCCGGAGGTCGCCGGGGACGCCTATCGCGCGATGATGCGCGGGCGCCCGCTGTCGATCGCGGGCATGCGGAACAAGCTGTCGATCCAGTCGCTCCGCTTCGCGCCGCGCTCCCTGGTCGTGGCGATGGCGGCGTCGCTCAACCAGGACGGATCGGCCCCGGCGCTCCCGGCGCGGTAGGCCTCACGACGGCGCGAACGAGAGCGCCCAGCCCACCGCGCGCAGCACGCCCTGCCGTACGGGCGACTTGTGGTGCGACGCGCCGTGCCGCGCGAGCACCTCTTCTCGGTGGCGCAGGTACCAGTCGTACGAGTCGCAGAACATCTCGACGTTGCCGTAGCGGGGCGTCCACCCGAGCTCCCGCTTCGTTCGCTCCAGGTCGAAGTACATCGACCGCCCGTACATCAGCGAGTGGTACGCCCCGAGCGGCGAAAGACCGGCGCGGCTCGTCACCTTCATCATCGCCACCGCGGGCGACATCGGCACCGAGACGACGCGGCTCCCCGTCCCGGCATGGGCCAGGAGGCCCTCGAGCGTCTCGCGCATCGTGCCGAAGCGATCGGCGCCGACGTTGTACGTCGTCGCCCCGGGGCGCGCCGCGGCCTTGATGCAGGCGTCGGCGAGGTCGTCCGCGTGCACGAACTGGTAGAGGTTGTCCCCGCGTCCGAGGACCGGGATGTTCTTCCCCTGGCGGATCCACTCGAAGAGGATCTGCATGATGCCGAGCCGGCCGTGGCCCATGATCGTGCGCGGTCGCACGATCGTCACGTCGAGGCCCTTCTTCGCGTAGTCGTGGCACAGCGTCTCGGCGACCAGCTTGGCCTTGCCGTACGCCTCCTGCGGGCGCGGGACCGTCGCGTCGTCGACCGGGTTCCGGTCCGGCGCGCCGTAGACGGCGCTCGACGACGTCGCGATGACCTTCTTCACCCCCGCGTCGAGGGCCGCGCGGAGCATGTTCAGCGTGCCTCCCT
>JBEKGQ010000797.1:0-3624 GCA_050012715.1 Polyangiaceae bacterium | reverse complement strand
GAGCAGGGCCCCGACGCGCGCGTGCCGGAGGGTGACGGTGCGACGAGCGAGGGCGCGGGCTTCGAAGATGCGGATCTCGCGCACCGCCTCGGCGCCCGAGAGCTGCGCCGCGAGCGACATGGCCCGGCCGAGCGTGGCCTCTGTGTCGCCCCAGTCGACGCCGCGCTCGAAGCGATGGCTGGCCTCGGTATGCAGGCCCTGGCGTCGCGCGGATCGGCGCACGCCCCGCGGGTCGAAGTAAGCGCACTCGAGCAGCACGCGGGTGGTGACCTCGCTGACCTCGCTGTTGCCGCCGCCCATGACCCCGGCGAGCCCCACCGGACCATCCCCGTCGCAGATGACGAGGTCGTCCTCGGTCAGGGTTCGCTCGACGCCGTCGAGAGTGACGAGCTTCTCGCCTTCGGTCGCCCGCCGGACCACGATCTTCGCGCCGCGCACCTTGTCGAGGTCGAACGCGTGCAGCGGGTGCCCGGTCTCGAGCATCACGATGTTGCTGACGTCGACCAGGTTGGAGATGGCGCGAACCCCGAGCGAGGCGAGCCGCCATCGGACCTCGAGCGGCGAGGGACCGACCTTCGCGTCGAGGAGGACCGCGACCCCGTAGTGCGGGCAGCGCTCGGGCTCGTCGATGGTGACCGAGACGAGGCGCGCGAGGTCCTCGTCCCGCGTCCGCGCGGGGGCCGGGGGTGCGGGCGGGGCGAAGGCCACGCCGAAGAGCGCCGCCGCCTCGCGCGCGAGGCCGAGGTGGCCGAGCGCGTCGGGGCGGTTGGGGCCGGCGCCGATCTCGAGCACCGTGTCGCGCGCCGCGGGGAAGGCGTGCACGAACGAGTCGCCCGGCTGCGCCGAGCCGGCGGGCAGCACCAGGATGCCGCTCCCGTCGTCGCCCAGGCCGAGCTCCGCCTCGCTGCACAGCATCCCCTCGCTCGGCACACCGGCGATGGTGCGCTTCTCGATCGTCATCCCCTTCGCGGGCAGGTGAGCGCCGAGCGGCGCGAGGACGACGAGCCCCCCGGCGTCCGGCACGTTGGGCGCGCCACACACGACCTCCTGCTGCGCCGTCCGGCGGTCCACCGTCACGAGGCGGAGCCCCGCCCGCGACGGGTGGGGCCGGCTCGAGACGACGCGCGCCACGATGCATGCTTCGGCGCCGAGCCCGAACGCCTCCGTCCCCTCCACCTCGAGGCCGGCGGAGGTGAGCCGCGCGGCGATGGCCGCGGGGTCGTCGGGAAGCTCGGGGCACAGCTCGCGGAGCCAGCGGACGGAGGCTTTCATGGGCAAAAGGGGGAGTTAGCCCACCCGGCGCGCGCCGGCCATCCCCTCAGCTGGGCGCGGTCTTCGCGGCGAGCGCCTCGTCGGCCAGCTCCTCGAACGACATCGTTCCGGCCCGCGCCATCTCGTCCGGCGTCGGGATGTTCTCCATGAGCTGGGGCTCCATGCCGGCGAGCCGTACGAGCAGCGGACCGAGGAACGCCCGCCCGAGGCGCGTGTTGTAGAGGTTGCGCACCGCGATCATGAATGCGCCGAAGGGCCTCCGGCTGATGCCCGGCTTGGCCGCGAGCATCTGCACGCGCTTCATGGCCTCGCGGATGCGCCGCCCGGTCGGATCGACGCGGTCCATCGGGGCGAAGAAGACGTCGTGGAAGAAGGGCTTCCCGAGGTAGAGCATCAGGGCCATGGCCTTCACGCCACGCGCGCGCTCGGCGAGCGGCGGCGCCTGCCGGGCCGCGAGCTTCGCCGCGTAAGCGTCCGTCGTGTAGTAGTCGACCATGTAGTAGTCGATCGCGATGTGCCGTGACTCGTCGCGGTTGATGAGGCGCATGGCCTCGTCGCTCATCGCGTCGTGGACGTAGTCGTTGATGCTCCGCAGGAGCGCGATGTCGAGGATCAGCTCCCCGATGGTGATGTACGCGTTGGCCACGTCGTCGGAGAGGTGCCGGACGGCGTCGACGAAGGCGGGCGTGAAGCGCGCGAGGTGCTCGTTCGGGCGGTACACCGTCAGGTGGTTGACGTCGTAGAAGTCGGCGAGCATCTGCGCGACCTGCGCGTGCCGCACCTCGTCCTTCACGAAGGTGCGGAAGATGGCCTTCAGCGTCGGGTCGTCGGCGCGCTTCTCCTGCTCCACGAAGAGGGCCCCGGCGAGGCGCTCGATCCCGGCCATGTCGGTGAAGAGCTGGACGATGGCGCGCTCGTCGTCGTCGGACATCGCGCGGGGCTTCTGGTCCCAGCGAAGATCGCTGGGCTGCCATTGCTGCGCCTGGCAGCGTTCGAGCATTCGCGCGAGGTCCAAGGGCGGTCACCCCATTGTGCCACGAGAGAGGAGAACTTTTGCGCCGGCGAGGCGTCCAACGGGAATGGCCTACCGAGACGTCTCCGAGTCCCTGCGCGCCTACCGCGACCGCGTCGCGGGCGACCTCGAAGAGGCCCGTCGGGCGGCCAGGGAAGCGGCCGAGCAGGCGTCCAAGGTGGCAATCCTCGAGAAGGAGCTCGCGGAGACGGAGGGGTTGCTCGAGAAGGTCGGGGGAAACCGCAGGGGTCTCCCCTTGCTCGATGCGGTGAGCATCGCGGCTCCCTGCCGTGCGAGCTGGGACGAGATGGTGGGAGACGACCACGTCCGCTTCTGCGGGCAGTGTGAGAAGAACGTCTACAACCTGTCGTCCCTCCCGCGGGAGGAAGCCGAGGCGCTCATCACCGCGAAGGAGGGCAAGATGTGCGTGCGCCTCTTCCGGCGGGACGACGGGACGGTGCTGACGAGCGACTGCCCGGTCGGCGTGAGGAAGCGCCGCCGACGCCGGGCCGTGCTCGCCGTCGTCGGGGGTAGCCTCATGGCCGCGGGGGCGGCGGTCGGCCTCGAGTCGACGACGACCACGATGGGCGAGGCTCGCCCGGAGCCAGCGACGATGAGCAACGTGGTCCCCATGACGGGGGTCCTGGCGCTTCCGCCGCCCACGACCACGGCCCCGACGGGGGATCCCCCGGAAGGCCAGTGGGTCGCGGGAGGGATCACGGCTCCCCCGCGGAGCAAGCCGGTCGCGCCGAAGGCGCTGCCGAAGCCGCCCAAGAACGTCCACACGATGGGCGAGATCGACCTCGGCGAGTAGCTCGGCGCTTCCTAGAACTGCGCCAGGAACCGCGGGTCGTTCTCGAAGAGCAGCCGGACGTCGGGGATGCCGTACTTCACCATCGCGACGCGCTCGACGCCCATCCCGAACGCGAAGCCCGTCCACTTGTCGGCGTCGATGCCGCAGCTCTCGAAGACCACCGGGTGAATGAGCCCGCACCCGAGGATCTCGATCCACCCCGTCTTCTTGCAGACGCTGCATCCCGCACGCGTCCCGTCGGCGCGACGGCAGAAGGGACACCCGACGTCGACCTCGGCCCCGGGCTCGACGAAGGGGAAGTAGCTCGGCCGCAGTCGAACCGGCGTCCCGGCCCCGAAGAAGCGCTCGGCAAACTCGGACAGCACGCCTCGAAGGTTGGCCATCGTCACGTGCTCGTCGACGAGGAAGCACTCGATCTGGTGAAACATCGGCGAGTGGGTCACGTCGTCGTCGCGCCGGTACGTCGCGCCGGGCGCGATGAACGCCATGGGCGGCGTGTGGCTGGTCATCGCGCGCACCTGGATGT
>JBEKGQ010000796.1:0-3629 GCA_050012715.1 Polyangiaceae bacterium | reverse complement strand
CCACGTCCGCGACCTCGAGTCCACCAATGGGACGCGCGTCGACGGGACGCGCATCCGCGAGGCCACGCTCGGCGCCGGGCAGGTGCTCAAGGTGGGCGAGGTCGAGATCTCGATCCGCCCGACCCAGCAGCGGATGGAGGTCCTGCCGAGCGACAAGACCAACTTCGGCGGCGCGATCGGGCAGAGCCTCGCGATGCGGACGATCTTCGGCGTCTTCGAGCGGATCGCGCCGACCGATGCGACGGTGCTCCTCGAGGGAGAGACCGGAACCGGCAAGGACGTCCTTGCCCGATCGATCTACCAGGCGAGCCCGCGCGCGAAGGGGCCGTTCATCGTCGTGGACTGCGGGGCGGTGAGCTACTCGCTCATCGAGAGTGAGCTCTTCGGACACGAGCGCGGCGCGTACACCGGCGCGGTGAGCACCCGGCAGGGGGCGTTCGAGCTGGCCGACAACGGGACGGTGTTCCTCGACGAGATCGGCGAGCTGCCGCTCGACGTGCAGCCGAAGCTGCTCCGCGTCCTCGAGACGAAGGAGTTCCGGCGCGTCGGCGGCAACAAGACGCTGAAGAGCGACGTCCGCGTCATCGCGGCCACGAAGCGGAACCTGCTCCGCGAGGTCCAGGCCGGCAAGTTCCGCGAGGACCTCTACTTCCGCCTCGCCGTCGTGCCCATCACGGTGCCGTCCTTGCGCGCCCGGCGCGACGACATCCCGATGCTCGTGTCGCACATCCTCAAGGCCAGCGGTGGCGGCCTCGAGGTGAGCGACGAGACGCTGCAGGGCCTGGTCGCCCACGACTGGCCGGGCAACATCCGCGAGCTCCGGAACGTGCTCGACCGCGCGATCTACATGGCGCGCGCAACGGGGGAGACGACTCTCAGCATCGTAAGCTTGCCCATGTCGGGCACCGGCGGGGGTGACGTCTTTCACTTCGAGCCGTCCAAGAGCTACCGGGAGACGCGCGCCAAGTACGACACCGAGTTCGAGAAGCGTTACGTCCGCTGGCTCCTGGCGAGGCACACCGGCAACGTCAGCGCCGCCGCGCGCGAGGCGAAGATGGACCGCAAGCACCTCCACGACATGGCGAAGAAGCACGGTCTCCGCGAGAAGGACTCCGACGAGGAGGGCTCATGATCGATCTCTACACCGCACCCACGCCGAACGGCTTCAAGGTCTCCATCGCGCTCGAGGAGCTCGGGCTCCCCTACACGGTGAAGCCGGTCGATCTCCGCCGCGGCGCGCAGTTCGAGCCCGCGTTCCTGAAGATCAGCCCGAACAACCGCATCCCCGCCATCGTCGACGGGGAGCTCTCGGTGTTCGAGTCGGGCGCGATCCTGCTCTACCTGGCGGAGAAGACCGGCAAGCTGCTCGCGCCGTCGGGCCCGGCCCGGTACGCGGCGCTGCAGTGGATGTTCTTCCAGGTCGGCGGGACGGGGCCCATGCTCGGCCAGGCGCACCACTTCCGGAACTACTCGGGCGAGAAGATCCAGTACGCCATCGACCGCTACACCAACGAGGGCAAGCGCCTCTACGGCGTCGTCGACAAGCGGCTGTCCCAGTCGAAGTACCTGGCCGGCGACGAGTACACGATGGCCGACGTCATCAACCTGCCGTGGCTGACGCTCTCCAAGAACCAGGGCATCGACATCGCGGAGTACCCGCACCTGTCGCGGTGGGTCGACGAGCTCAAGGCGCGCCCCGCGGTGCAGCGCGGCTTCGCGGTTCCCCCGCGGAGCGACGAGCCGATGGACGAGAAGGCCAAAGAGATCCTCTTCGGCAAGTCGCAGTACGAGCGCCGCTAGAACCCGAGCGTGAGGCTCAACGTCGCCACGTAGGCGATGGCGTTCGACACCGGGACGCCGCCCAGCGTGTACTGGTCGTACGAGAAGCCTTGGAGATTGCCCGAGCCGGCGAGCTTGAAGCTCTCGATGAACCCGAGCAGCCGCGTGTGGGCCGGCGGATTGATCGTCCACACCGCGCGTACGCCGCCGAGCCAGCTCCAGAACGGCGACAGCTCCCGGTCGCCGGTGAAGTACTGCCCCCGCGGGCCGAGCGGTGGGATACCGCCGGTGTAGTCGTCGCTCCAGAAGACCGCGCCGTTCTGCCGGTAGAGGCGACCGCGGAGCATCACGCGGAAGGACTCGCCGAGGGACTTCTCGAGCTCGACCTCCGCCGTCCCCGAGTTGATGGCCCACGTGTCGTGGTAGCCGCGCAGCGAGACGCGGATGGCCCCCTTGATCGACCGCAGGTAGTACGCGAGGCGCGCGGTGAGGGCCTCGCGAGCCCGCTCGTTGGGCACGTGCTCCTGGGCCTTGAGGCCCTCGCCCAGGATGACGCTGCGGTACGGGTCGCTCTGGAAGCCGTCGACGAGCTGCGCCGTGTACGTGAGCTGCGTCTCGACGACCGGCGTCCACGACTGACCCCAGCTGGCCTCGTACGTGTCGATGCCGATGGGGTCCGTCGTGCGGCCAGCGGCGGACGTGAAGCAGCCGACCGAGTCCTCGAGCGCCGTGTACTGCGAGGGCAAGACGGCGTTGGCGCTCTGGACGCGGTTGCACACCGTGTCCCAGTTGCGGGCGTACGAGAGCTCGAACGTCGTGTTGTGCTGGAACGCGTCGGTGCGGGCGTTCACGTGCATCGAGTTCGAGCGGTAGTCGTGCTCGATGCCGTAGGCGTAGCCGGCGGTCAGCGAGGTGACGTCGCCCTTCAGCGCGACCTCGCCGCGGGCCATGTTGCGGAAGTCGTGGACGCTGGCGGTGCTGATGACGTCGGCGTGGTTCGACGCGTACGCCGGGCCGGCCTTGGTGGCGACGCTCGCGCCGGAGACGACGTCGGCCTCCCACCCTCCCCGCACGTCGAGCCACCGCCAGGGCGAAGCCTGCACGTCCGCCGACGGCGAGTAGACGAGCATGTGCGTCCGCGTCGGCGCTTCGTAGAAGATCGTGTGCGACGTATCGAGCTCCACGACGGACTGCGCGCGCGCAGGCCCCGCGACGGCGAGACAGGCCGCGGCGAGGACGACGGCGACGGCCGACCTCGCGGCTAGTTGCACCCGCACCCTCCGCCGGACACGCCCGTACCGCCCATCGAGCCTTCGCGGTTCTCGATCGCGTGCCGCAGCGCCGCGTCGTGCTTCGCCTCGGCGTCGAACTGCATCGTCGGATCGGCCAGGATCGCGCGCTGCTGCGGCGCCACCGTCGCGCACCCGGCGAGAGAGAGAGACAGGGAGAGAAGGAGACAAGGAGCCATCAGGGACCAGCCGCCCCCGGCCCGATCTCCTCGTTTTCCCCTTCTCACCCTGTTCATTCTTCTTCTCTCGCCTTCTAGAAGTAGACGCCGAGGCCGCCAGAATACGTCTGCGCGTTCTTGTACGTCTCGGCGTTGAAGAGCGACATGTTGGTCACCTCGATGCGAACGAGGATGCGGTTCCGCAGCGCGAGCAGGATGCCGCCCCCGGCCCGGCCGACGTAGAGATCCTCGCGCTTGAGGACGAACGACGTCCCGTTCGGGTAGACGCTGAGGCCGCCGGCGCCGATGCCGACGAACGGGCACACCGGCCAGTCCGGGGCCAGATAGACCGCGAGCCCCGCGCCGTAGAGGACCTGCGTGCCGTCGCTCGTCAGGCCGTCGC
>JBEKGQ010000795.1:0-3638 GCA_050012715.1 Polyangiaceae bacterium | reverse complement strand
CTCAACCAGATGGCCGCCGGGATGCGCGCCGGGATGGGGCCCGCCGAGGCAAAGCACGCCGCATTGCAGGCGATGGCAGGGATGGTCAGTACCCAGGGAACCGTGCTCGGCTTCGAGAAGACGTTCCTCGTCCAGGGAGTAGCGTTCTGGCCGTGCTCCCGCTGCGGTACTTCCTGCGAGTCGGCAGTGACCGCAAGGCGGAGCACGTCGAGTTGACGGTCGAGTGACGGCCGGCGGCCCCTGCGACGAGCTGCATGACCATCTGGTGAACCGAGGGAGGGGTCACACGGAAGAAGGCCTGCATGTCGGCCTCGGCCGGGGGCCGTCGGTGGAGCGTGGTGTAGGCGTAGATGAAGGCCAGGTACTGGCCCTGCAGGGGTGTGTACGTGGCCGTCGTCGTGTCCGCGGCCGATTTGCGCGCCACCCGATGAGTCTATGCGGCGAGGCGCGCGGGAGCGTCACATCCACCTCGGTGGCATGCCCGCCCGGTGGTCACTGTCCGATCCCGTTCGGCTCGTAGCTCCTCGAGCGGCGGGGGCACTGGTCGCGCCGCGGGGCTCGGGGTCGTGCGCGACGTACGCCACACTCACCGGCCCGGCGCGCAGTGGGTAGGCCACCGGCCCCCTGGGCAGCGGGCACGCGACGGGCTTCCGTGGGATGGTTGTTGTCTCGATGCGCCGCACTAACCAAGGGTTCCTTTCGTCGTAGTTGTGTCTGCTTCGAGGCTCTGCATGGCAACGCCAAATGCGGCGCGGAGGCCGGTGCGTGAACCGATTGGACGGCGGCGCTCGGGGGAAGCGGTCCGCGACCTCTTCGAGCTCCCGGCAAGCTCGTTTTCGAGGGTCCATCCGGTGAGACCGCGATGCGTCGATCGTCGGCGCATTTGTTATCGTGCCCCACCATGGAGCAACCGGGGTTCGGCTATGCGTTCGAGCGGCTCGGCGGGATGGTGCGCGGTTGGGCGGAGGTGACGGCTCCACAGAGCGGAGTGCGCTTTGACCGCGACGTCGAAGTCCGGATGCGCGATGGCGTGGTGCTGCGGGTCAACGTCTTCCGTCCCGAGGCCGACGCGAAGGTGCCGGTCATCGTGTCCGCTCACCCGTACGGCAAGGACGCTCTGCCGCGAAGGAGCCTCCTCGGCTACCGCGCGCCGATGATGTATCGCATCATGCGCCAGCCGGGCCGGGCACGTTTCTCGGCGTGGACGAGCTGGGAGGCGCCCGATCCCGGGTACTGGGCTTCGCGCGGCTACGCCGTCGTCAATTGCGATCTGCGCGGCTTTCACCGCTCCGACGGCGAGGGCTCCGTCTTCTCGCACCAGCAAGGGCGAGACGTTCACGACGTCATCGAGTGGATCGCGGCGCAGCCCTGGTCGTCGGGGAAGGTGGGCATGTGCGGGGTCTCGTACCTGGCCATCTCCCAGTGGCTCGCCGCCGCCGAGCGACCGCCGCATCTCGCCGCCATCTGCCCCTGGGAGGGTTTCACGGACGCCTACCGCGACCTCGGTTACCCGGGCGGGGTGCGCGAGGACGGCTTCGTCCCGTTCTGGGCGAACAACCTGAAGTCGGAGACCCGCAACCGCGACGCGCTCCGTGAGGAGCAGCTCGCGCGGCCGTTGCTCGACGCATGGTGGGGCGAGCACTCGGTCGATCTCGAGGCGATCGACATCCCCGCGCTCGTGTGCGCGAGCTTCTCCGATCACAACCTGCACACCCGCGGGTCGTTCGAGGGCTTCCGCCGGATCGCCTCGCGGGACAAGTGGCTCTACACGCACCGCGGCGGCAAGTGGGCCGAGTTTTACTCCGACGACGCGCTCGCGTTTCAGTCCCGCTTCTTCGACTGCTTCCTCAAGGGCGAGGAGACGGGGATCAGCGACGTGCCACCGGTGCGGCTCGAGGTACGCGACGTCGGCAACGTGGCGCACGAGGTCCGCGCCGAGCATGAGTGGCCGCTCGCGCGTACGCAGTGGACGCCGCTTTACCTCCACTCCGACGGCACGCTGTGCGATGCCCCGGCGGGGGCGAGCACCGAAGTCGCGTACGATACTGCGCGCGGACGCGCGAGCTTCTCGTTCACGTTTCGGACCGACACCGAGGTCACGGGGCCGATGAAGCTTCGCCTTCACCTCGAAGCGCGCGGGGCGGACGATCTCGTCGTGTTTGCAGGTGTGCGCAAGCTGCGAGACGGTCGGGAAGTGGTCTTCGAGGGATCCTACGGCTTCGGGCGCGACATGGTGACGCGCGGTTGGCTCAAGGCCTCGCACCGGCGCCTCGACGAAGCGAGCACGCCACAGCGGCCCGTCCTGCGTCACGATCGCGAGGAGAAGCTACTCGCGGGCGAGATCGTGGCGGCGGAGATCGAGCTCATGCCGTCGGCGACGCTCTTCCGGGCCGGCGACGTGCTTCGCCTCGACGTACAGGGCCGCTACTTCTACCGGCGCCATCCCCTCCTGGGACAGTTCCCCGCGGGCTACGAGTTGGGGGCGCCGGGCACGGCGGTGCTTCATTGCGGCGATACGTGCGACGCGCATCTGCTGGTTCCGGTGATCCCGCGCTGAGGACGCCGTACGGCGCGAGTGGACCAGCCCGCCCTCTATGTACCCCCATGACCATGGAGGAGGCGCCGGTCTCCAAGCATGGCGCACGCACCGTAGCTCTTCGGCGTCTTCCAGCGCCTTCACGGGTCGTCGGGTTCGAAGGGACCGCATCGGCTTGGCGACCGTCGAGCGAATCGTGCAACGACAGGGCGGGCGTGTCTTGGGCGAGGGAAGGGTCGGGTGGGGTGCGTGCTTCCGATTCACGCTCGGCGACACCCCGTAGAATACCGTGACCTCACGGGTCTCGTCCGCCAACTCCTGCAGCGCAGATGGCGGTGCTCAGCGGCCCGTCGGCGCTGGAATCTTGCGTCGCGCCGCAAGGTTGAGCAGAGCGAGCACGACAGCCGCGAGAAACGACCAGGTGACCTGACGCGGCGCATGAAGGACGTCCAGCCCCAGAGCGCTGTCGAGCGACAGGGATCCTGGCCCCACGTAGCCCAAGGCGAGAGCGACGGCGCCGTAAAGCATGTTCATTTCCCATCCGCTACTCGATTGGAAGAACCCGTTCTTGACGTGGACCGAGAGTGCCGCGACGACCATCACGAGCACGACGAGGGCAGGGCCGAGGGCGCCCGCGAGGCCAAGAAACACGAGCAGCCCGCCTGCTGTCTCGCCGGCACCCGCGGCGAAAGCGAAGAGCCGACCGGGGCGAAACCCCAGCTTCTCGAAGAAGACGCCGGTTCCCGTGACACCGTGGCCACCGAACCAGCCGAAAAGCTTCTGTGCACCGTGTGCCGCCATGGCCAGGCCCGAGAGTCGAGCCAGGAGGAGACCGACATCGAGATCGTTCATGACTTCGACGTGGATGCCGGAGGCCGCCGCGACGTTGCGCGTCCGCCGCCGCGAGCGACCGACGGACCAGTCACTCGCATTCCCTCTTCCGCCAGCGCCCGTACGACCACCGCGGCGACCTTCCGCAGGGCGACGAGCGCGTCCCGCAGGGAGGTGGCCCCGCTCCGGTGCGCGCCGCCGCCGTCGAAGAAGACGAGATCGACGCCGTCGGGCCGGGCCGCGCTCAGAGAAGCTTGTTCTTCCACGTCTC
>JBEKGQ010000794.1:0-3640 GCA_050012715.1 Polyangiaceae bacterium | reverse complement strand
CCCAACGAATCGCGAATCTGCCCAACGGAACGACGTACGGGGTGATTCGTTGGGCAAAGCCCTGCACGAGGTGCGACCGCGGCTGCACGAGGTGCGACCGCGGCTGCACGAGGTGCGAGCGCGCCTGCACGGGGTGCTCACGGATCGAGGCGAAGCTTGAACCCCTCGTGGCTCGGGACGAACCCGAGGCGCGCGTAGAAGCGGTGCGCCTCCACGCGGCGCTTGTTGCTGGTGAGCTGCACGCGATGGCAGCCCCGACGGCGCGCCTCGTCGATGGCGTACCTCATCATCGCCTCGCCGATGCCGCGTCGGCGAACGTCCGACGCCACGTGGACCGACTCGACCTGCGCGACGAGCCCGCCGCGGTGGGAGAGCTGGCGCAGGAGATCGAGCTGGAAGGTGCCGACCACGCGCTCGCCCAGCCGCGCGACGTAGAGCGCGCTACGCGAGCTTCCGCCGATGTCGTCGAAGGCGGCGAGGTAGGGCGCGAGGTCGCCGTGACCGGCCGCCTCGGGGTGCATGCCGAGCTCGTCGTCCGCCAACAGATCGAGGATCGCCCGGACGTCGTCGCGGGTCGCCACTCCCACGAGCAAGGGCGACAGATCAGCCCCGCCGGTTCAACTTGCGCGCGTACGTGTATGCCGTCAGCGCGGCGAGAATGTGACAGATCCAGCCGAGCGTACCGCCCGAGCCGATCCATAGCCCCGGGGTCACCAGCAGCCAGAAGATCCCGCGCAGAAACTTGCCGTTGTAGAACTGGCCGACGCCCGGAATGACGAACGACAGGACGGCGGCGACCCCCGGATTCGGCACGTAACGGTCACGTGAGTCGGTCATGGTGCTGGCGGAGAGAGTGCGCACGGGCAGGGCAGGGCGCAAGGGTCGGCGGGGGCGGGCCGAGGCCCGGGCCTGGCACGACGGCGTGATTCAGGCGCCCACAGTTCCCTCGAGGTCGACTAGCCTGCCGCCCCGATGAAAACGACCTCCCGACTCCTGCCCTTCGCCGTCATCGCCGCCGCGTCGCTGCTCCTCGGGGCATGCGTGCCGGAGGGGAAGTACGACGCCGCGCTGAAGGACGCGTCCGACGCCAAGGCGGCGCTGGCCGATCAGCAGAAGAAGCTCGATGCGCAGGCGGGGCAGCTCGCTCAGTGCCAGGGTGACCTCACCGCGTGCACGGGCAAGCCGCTGCCGCCTGACCGCTCGGCGGAGCTGTCGGCGCAGCTCGAGGAGCTGCGAAAGCAGAAGGCGGCCGCCGACGCGCGCGCCGCGCTCTTCAACGAGTTCGTCGCCAAGTTCCGGAAGATGATCGACGCCGGGCGGGTGAGCATCCACGTGCGGCACGGCCGCATCGTGCTCTCGCTGCACAACGACGTCCTCTTCGACGAGGGCAAGACGGACCTGAAGCCGGCCGGCAAGGAAGCCCTCACGGAGATCGCGCAGGCCCTGCGGACCGTGTCGGCGCGCTCGTTCCAGGTCGCCGGCCACACCGACAACCTGCCCATCCGGAGCAAGGAGTTCCCTTCGAACTGGGAGCTGTCGACGGCGCGCGCAGTGGTCGTCGTCAAGTTCCTGTCGCAGCAGGGGGTGACGCCGTCGGTGCTGAGCGCCGCGGGCTACAGCGAGTTCGACCCGGTCGCCCCCAACACGGACAACGCGAACCGCTCCAAGAACCGGCGCATCGAGATCACGCTCGTCCCGAACATCGAGGAGCTCATCTCGCTCCCGGAGCTCAAGGGCCAGACGGACAAGACGCCGTGATCGAGGAGCTCCCCTCCCGCCTTGCGTGAAGCGCGGGAGGGGGCGTTTCACTCGCGGTGCTTCTTCAGCGCCAGACGCCTTCCATCCACACGTGACCGCGCGGACCGCGCTCCCAGTGGCCGGGGTACCAGGTGCGGCCGTGGCGGTGATCCCAGTGACCACCGACCCACACGTACCGGCGACCGTCCCAGCGGTGGTAGCCGGGGACCCAGAAGTCGAAGCCCGGAGGGGGCGGCGGGCGGGTCTCCACGATGACGGGCGGGACCGGCGGCGGCGTGGCCACGGGGGCCGACTCGGGCGGCGTCGCGGCCGCGGAGTCCGTGGGGGCGGCCGACGCCGACGGGGCGGGCGCGGTGTCCGCTGCGCTCACGGTCGGTGGTGGGGCCGTGGAGGCCACCGGTGCCGCAGCTTCGGGGGCGTTGTCGGCCGCCTTCGTCTTGCACGCGATGAGAGGCGTCGCCATCGACGCGCAGAGAAGTGCACACACAATCTGAACTTGAGCTCGCACCATGGTTTGGTTCCTCGGGCCTGTGGTGTGACTGAAGAGTCGCCTAGCGTCGCCCCCGCGCGTCCTGGGCGCAAGTATTCCCCTGGTCCTTAGAGGGCGCCGAACGAAATTCAGCCACCATACAAACACGAAAGACGAGAAAAAGGGGGCACGCATTCAACGGGGTCCAGACCGACCCCAGCCCACCCCCGCCCTCCTGTGCCTCCCGGTCACTCCTCGCAAACGAGCTCGCTGCCCATCTTCGCGAGGATGAAGTCCGGGGCGGGGCACGACACCTGACAGCTCGCGCCCGTGCAACCCGGATCGCTCGTCTTCGGCAGCACGTAGCTGCAACCGCCCGGGCCGCAGGTCCACGCGATCCCCGAGTCGGCGTCCTTGCCGTTCGCCACCGGCGCGGCGAGCACGCAGGCGCCCGTCAGGTTGACGAAGCCGGCGGCGCACTGCCCGGACACGGGGCACACGCCGTCGTGCCGAGGGCTGTGATCGGGGCAGGGTTGGGTGCAGGTCGCGCGGATGCTGTCCGGGACGAGACCCGCGCTGCAGGTCGTCTGTGCGCGCTCGCGGAGCGGGCGGCTCCCGGCGGCGCGGAGGAGCGGCTCGGCGTCGACCGCGACGATCTCGAGCGACCAGCGGCGCACGGTCGCCTCGTGGATCCAGGCGTAGCCGCCGTCGCCCCACTTGGGGCCCCAGCTGTTGTGCATGAGAAAGTACGTGCCGTGCGCGAAGTGCGCGTACCCCGCGATGAGCACCGTGTGCCCGGTACCGGGACCCGTCGAGCGCGCGTAGTCGGGCACGTACTGCGACCCGGGCTTGCCCTTCGGTACGAACGCGGCGGGCGGCTCGATGGTGATCATCATGTCCTGCCCCGCGGCGAGCTTCGCCTCGAGCACCAGCGGCTCGGCCGACTTGCCGATGTACTCGACCTCGGTGAACTCGCCCACGACCGACGCAGTGACGGCGCGCACGCGGCCCTGGTCCACGGGGTGACCGCAGCCTTCGCGCGGCGTCCGCGGGAAGACCCGGCACGGGACCCACGAGATGGCCTCCGTCGAGTTGTACGGCCAGAGCTGCTCGGGCCCGAGCTTCTGGCCGACGTTGGAGGTGAGCGACGTCACGACCTCCGGCGAGTGGTAGCGCGACCAGATCTGCATGACGCTGACCGCGGGGTTACCCCCGCCCCAGCGGGCGAGCGCGTGATCGAGCGCGGACGCGGTCGCGAACGCGGTGCACGACGGGGCCTCGCCCTGGTCGCGCACGGGGCCCTCGGTGCCATCGACGCGATGGTCCACCACCGAGGGCAGGACGGACGGGTCGTGCCAGAGGAGCTTCCGGGGCACGAGCGGCACGGCGCTGCCGCTGCGGTCGAAGAAGAGG
>JBEKGQ010000793.1:0-3640 GCA_050012715.1 Polyangiaceae bacterium | reverse complement strand
TCCTGGAGGACGCGTTCTCCGCCGGGCACCTCGTCATGACCCCCGACACGTGGAAGAGCGGCAACGATCGGGCGCGCGCTCGCCACGACTTCTTCGACGCGAGGGGGCTCGCGGTCGGCCGGGCGATGAGCGTCGAGCCCTGTTCGGCGCTCGCCGCCGAGCCGTTCGAGCCAGGGTTGTCACCGTGCTGGGTGACGAGCGGCGACGGCTACCTCGGCCTGTCCTCGGACGCCTCGGATCGCGCCCACGCCGCGCGTGCGGTGGCCAAGGCGGAGATGGAGCTCGCGATCGCGCTGGATCCCGCGCGCGTCGTCGCCGCGGTCGAGGCGCTCGACGAGCGGGATCAGATCGCGCTCGGCGAGCTCGTGGACCCGGCCCCGTGGTGGACGGTGAGAGCCACGGAGAGGCCGGCGTTGCAGGCGACCGCGGCGCGCGCTCGGCAGCTCGTGCGGGGGCAGGCCGCCGCGGTGGAGCGGCTCCGCGCGGCCGTGCTGATGGTGGAGGTCCGCGTCGGGGAGCCGGCGCAACCGGGGCGCTTCCCCGCGGAGTGGCTCGACGCCGCCGTCGAGCCGAACGAGGCGCTCGCGCTCGGCACGCCGGGAGCGAGCCTGCTGAGGCCGATGCTCGTCGAGTGGCCGGTGTCGCAGCTCGACCCGTCGCGGCTCGAGGGCGAGGCCAGGCTCGATCACGGCTGGGCGGTGCAGCTCCTCGCCGACGGCGACGCCGGCGTGCTCATCCCACCGCACGCTCCCGTGACGTTCCTCGCCCCCGCGGTCGGCGTCTCCGCCGGCTTCTCGTACCGCTGGGGAAACTACCTGCCCGGCCGGCTCAATCGGCCCATCGCGGAGGGGAACCTAGGCCTTCGCGAGGCGCTGCACTTCGACAACGCTGGTCACACCGGCGGTAGCCCGTACGTGACCATCCTCGACGAAGAGCTCCGCTGGCCGATCTTCTGGGAGCTGCTGACCTCCTACCGCCTCCCGCTCGATCTCGTCGAGGGACACTCCGCCGGGAGGGCCCTCCTCTTGAGCGGCCTCCGCGCCCACGAGGTCATCGCCAACCCTCGGCCGGCGTTCCTCGGCCTGGAGCTCGAGGTCCTCGCGGTCGCGCTCTCTCGCGGTCACGGCGCCTACCCGCTCTACGCGACGTCACCCGAGCTGCGGATCTACGTCGGAGCCGCGGACGCGTCGGCGACGCAGCCCTCGATGCCCCACGCGTGGGGCCCCATGCTGAGCCTCGCGCTCACCGGGGGGTACGCCACGCTGCTGTAGTGCAGGCGCGACGGACGAGGTTGACGCGCAGCTCGCCTTCCCGTTCATTCGGGGTGCAAGCGCCATGTCCGCCCTGACCCCCGTCTTCACGACGCCGCCGACGGTCATGTTCGTCGGCGTGGATCCGGACCTCGCGGACGCGTGCGGCAACGCCATGCCGGCCATCTCGCTGCTGCGCGTGGGGCACCCCGCGGGCGCGGTGCAGCGGATGCTCGTGACCCGTCCGCTCGTGGTCATCGTCGACGCCTCCGTCCCCCCGGAGTGGCGTCAGGACATCGCCGACTGCGCGCGCGACATCAGCGCCGGGTTCGTCGACGCCATGGCCCTCTCGCGCGGCGCGCTCGCCGCGGCGGTGACGACGGCCGCGCTCGACGCCGAGCAGCGCCGAGCGCGCGATCCCGTGCCCTGGGTGCCGCCCGCGGAAGACGACGACGGGTAGCGGGGGCGCCGCCTCGTGGACCTCTGCGTCACGACTTCGACGCGAACCAGCGCGTGTAACTCACGCCACATACGTCGCAGGCGAAGTCGGCGAACGTTTCGTAGCTACGTTCCGGGTCTCGCGTGAGGTGGGATCCGCAGGTCAGACAGAGGTTGTGGAGCAGCGCGTCCTCGGGTCGCAGGTCGGAGATGCGAACCACCGCGTCGATGAATGCCTGGGGCGGCCGATAGCGGTGAGCCGTCACATAGTGAACGACGAGGGTTGGCGCGGCGTAGCGAACCCCGTCGGCGCCCACGCCGCGGATTTCGTTGCTGCCATGACGGCCGGAGCTAGCCCGAGGAAGCCACCATTCCGCTCGCGTATCGGGCTCCTCCGAACAGAACGGGCACTCGTGCAGCCCTCGCGTCTGCATCGTGGTCGCGCACTCGGCGAGCGTGCGGAGCCGATCGACGAAACTCGCCGGGACGTCCCCCGTCGGGAACTCGTGGCCTTCGTCGAGCCAGCCGACGTTGAGCGTTCGCTCCGGCACGCGGCCCGCGCGGACGAGGTAGGCGTAAGGCGTCAGGTCCTCGAACCAGGTCATCGTCGTGCTCACCCGAGCGCCGCTCGAACGCGGCGATGCGACGCTCGGGATCGCCCCCGCTAGCTCGTCGCGCTCAGTTCGTCCGGAAGGTGTTCGTCGTGCAGGCCTCCGTGAAGCCCCGCGGATGCCGGCCGTTGTACTGCTCGACGTAGAACTCGGTGCGGCGGTTGCGCGCCTTGTGCTCGGGGGTGTCGTTGGGGAAGAGCGGGGTCCGCGAGCCGCAGCCGACCGCGTGGAGACGGTGGGGGTCGGCGCCGTGGGCGACGAACCACTCGACGACCGCGCGGGCGCGCGCCTCGCTGAGCAGCTGGTTCGCGTTGATGTCTCCGTCGCTGTCGGTGTGCCCCTCGACGCGGAGCAGCGAGACCTGCGGGTTCTGCTGACCGCCCATGAGCACCAGGCGCAGGACGGTCTCGTTGGCCGACGTGGGCTTGATCGCCGCCCGACCCGTCTCGAACTCGATCTCCGGAATCCCGCTGAACTGGGCCCCCTGCAGGGTCATGCCCTGCAGCACCACCTGCGGCGCGTCGTCCGCCGGGGGCGGCGGGGGGGCGGGAGGGGCGGGCGGCGGCGGCACCGCCGCGACGACCTGGACGCCGGCCAGGATGTCCGCGATCTCGATGATCGTCGGAGCGAAGCCCGAGGTGCCAGGGAACGAGCCGAGCGGGAGCTGGCGGATCTGGTCCGCGAACGACTTGACCTTCTCGGGCGCGTTCTGCGCGGCCGCGCGGGTCAGCGTGTCCTTGCCCTTGACCTTGTCGCCCCCGAGGTACGTGATCGAGCCGTCGACCAGGTCGGGGCAGCCCTGAAGGGTCGCCGCGGCGCAGCGGTCCGCGATCGGCTGCTTCAAGGCAACCTCGGGCCCGCCGATCGTGGCGGTGACCGCCATCTGGTGGGGGCCGCAGGCGGCGATGAGGGGGAACAGGATGGGAACGAGGCGCGCTGTCTTCATGAGATCCTCCCGGAGACTGCCGACCGGCAGCCTGAAAGCCGGGAGGGTAGGTGCAACCGGGCCGGAATCCAAGGGCCCGCTTGGGTGACAGTCGTCCCGGCGTCCCGTCGGCTCGCCGGCGGCGACTCAGACCGAGTCCCGGCGCTTGAGCAGGATCATCACGAGCAGCAGGCACGCAAGCGTGATCCCGGCCAGCACGCCGAACGAGATTCCCGGCTGGTCGTAGGTGGAGAAGCCGAGCCCTCCGGAGCCCTGGGTCCGGTTGCTGATCTCCTCGATCGCGCAGTTGAACTTTCCGCCCGAGATCCCCGCGCCGCTCGACACGCAGGCGGGGATCTTCCACTCCGTCGCCACCTCGGTCCGCTCGGCCGAGATCAACCCCTCGAACGACCAGC
>JBEKGQ010000792.1:0-3654 GCA_050012715.1 Polyangiaceae bacterium | reverse complement strand
CCTGCACCGCGGTGCGAATCGCCGTCGCCGGATCGAGCCCGCGCCGACGCTCCTCGAAGTAGCGGGCCTGGTAGAGGATGCCCACGTTGATGCCGTTGCCGGCGACGATGCTGACGAGGAACGCGGTCGCGACGTTGAGGTGCCCGATGACCAGCTCGGTGAGCCCGAAGGTCCACGTCAGGCCGACCCCGATCGTGACCGCCATCACGAGGACCGCCCGCACGCGCAGGAAGTAGAGGACGACGGCGCCGAGCACGAGCGCGATCCCCGTCGCGCCGACGCTGAGGAGATCCTGCGAGACGACGCCGTACTCGCGATAGCCCGTCGGCATGTCACCGGCGTAGGAGACGGCGATCGCCGAGAACGCGGGGTCCGACGCGCGCACCCTCTCGACCGCGGCGCCGATGTCCGCGAGCGCCTTCCCGACGCGCGGCAGATCGCCTCCAGCGATGGGAGACCGCGCGACGACGACGAGCGCGCGCCCGTCGGCGCGCTGGTAGTACCCGTCGGGGAACCGGTCGAGGCCACTTCCCGCCCCCGACTCACCCTGCCCCGCGGAGCTCTCGCGCAGTCGCTTCTCGATCGCGCTCCACTCGAGCGGAGGCGGTGCGTCGTCGTCGTCCAGCGAGAAGCCCGTGGCGCGCTGCACCTCCCAGTCCCAGCGCGCCTCCGTGTCGTGATCGAGCTTCTCCAGCTCGGCGCGGTCGAGGAAGAGACCGGCGCGCGGCGCCACGAACGCCCGCACGTCGTGGGGTCCATCCTCCGCGCTCGACACCTCGGTGGGTCCGAGCGCGACGAGCGCCGGTACGACCCCGTCCCCCAGGCGACGCAGCGCGGTGCGGTCCGGTCCTTCGAGCACCACGAGCACCGTCTGCGCGGCCGAGGCGCGGTGCTCGAGACGTCGCAGCTCCTGGACGCTGGGCGAGTCATCCGGGAGAAGCGCGTCGTAGCGCGTGCGCAACGTGAGCCGCGACGCGAGGGCCGCGAAGACCACGGTCACCGCGGCCACGACGAGGAGCGCCGCGATGGGCCGCCGCAGCTGCCAGTCGACCAGTCCCTCGATGAGCGCTCGCGGGCTCTTCTTCACGGCGCCACCTCCTCGCGGGGCGTGCACTCGCGGATGCGGTAACGCGCGACGCGCAGGCCGGCGCGATCGACGATGACGTCCTCGGCCGGTACGCAGGTATGTCCGGGCAGCGCGATGGTCGCGTCCTCCGGGTAGCGGTCGCTGTCGACGAAGACGACGGGCGCCCCGAGGGGGGGCGAGCGGCGCCCGAGGAAGTCGAACTCCGTTCGCCGCGGGCTGGCGCAGTACACGGGGGGCGCGTCGTCGACCGCCCCCTGGAGGTGCCCGCAGAGGACGTTGTGGGCTCCCGCCGCGACGGTGCCCGGTCCGAGAGCCATCGCGTGCCAGCGAACGGCGTCGCCGACGCGGTCCCAGCCGAGGGTCTCGCTGATGGGATCGGCGTCGGGGTCGTACGAAGGCAGCGCCTTCGCCAGCGCCGGCGACCGCAGGTGCACGAGGTAGAGCCCCGCCACCGCCGCGCTGACGACGAGCGCGGCGCGCAGGGTCCCGTGGGCGAAGCGCCCGAGGCGCCCGGAGCTCTCGTCGAGGAGCCCGGCCGCGCCGACGATGAGCGGCACGTACCCCACCATCGTCCAGTGCGGCTCGGAGTCGCCGGCGCGCACCATCATCGTCAGCAGGAACGCGAGGACCGGGAGGCTCGCCGTCGCCAGGAACCGGTACCGCTCGTCGACCCGGGCGCGAACGACGGCGTACCCGAGCACCCCGAGGAGCGACGGCAGGATGACCGGATGGAAGATGAGGACCTGCGCGCTCCCGACGCGCCACAGCGCGCGCGCGAGGGTCTCGCCCGGCGCGTGCCCCATCCGCTCGGAGAGGTGCAGCTGCAGCGACGGCCAGTGATGCAGCGCGTTCCACGCGATCACCGGTGACGCGACGACGAGCGCCACGAGGCCCGCGAGGTAGAAGGACGGTCGCCCGAGCCATCGCCGCGTTCCCGCGGACCCGGCGACGAAGAGCAGCGTCACCGGCACGGCGAGGATGGCGGTGTACTTCGCGAGAAACGCGGCGCCGACGACGGCGCCGAGAAGGAGCGGCCGCCAGGGCTCGTCGTGATCGCGCAGGTCGAGCAAGAGGAGGAGAAAGAGCACCCACAAGGGCGCGAGCAGGCCCTCCGGGTTGACCAGGAACCCGGTGAAGAAGAAGACCGGGATCGCGGTCACCACCGCCACGGCGAGGAAGCCCGCGCGCGGCGAGAAGAGGCGCGTGGCGAGGCGATAGAGCAGCGCGTCGAACAGCGCGGACGAGAGCACCGGCGCGAGGCGCGCGGCCCACCCGCCCCGCGCCGCTCCGTGGACGACGTGGGTCACGAGCCACGTCGTCCATGCGACGAGCGGCGGGTGGTCGTAGTAGCTGAGCGCCGGGGTGCGCGCCCAGCCCGCGTAATACGCCTCGGTATCCGACAGCCCTGTCGTCGTCGCGACAACCCACCGGAGGACCGTCGCCGCGGCCACGAGGAGCATCGTTCGTTCCGCCCACGTCGAGGGGAGGATCCCCGTCGGGACGACCACCGCCGGAAGCGTGCTCGGTCCGAGGCTCAGCCGTTCGCTCGTGTCCTTCGTCGCGGTGTGCATGGGGGCGGCCCTGTCGGCCCCTCGGCGGGCAGACGTCACCGCCCGTCCGAGCGGGTGCGACGTGAGCGCGAGGGAGTGCCCGGAGGCGATTGCGAGTTTGGATGCGGGCGTGCGCGCGCGGGTGTCGCGCGTTCCTTCCCATCGCAACGCGAAAGTTGCTTTGTTCTACGGGCGGCCCTATGCCCTCGAACGACGCGGCGCGCGGGCGGATCGCCCGCGGGCGGCACGGCGGCTCGTGGCGTGCAGAGCCCCGTCGAGGATCGTGTCGATGGCGCGATCGAGGCGTTCCGTCTCGCTCCTCCGCGGGTTGAGGACGACGAGATAGACGAGCGTGCCGACCACGACGTCGTAGACGAGGTCGAGGTTCGTGCCGGCCGGGAGCTCGCCTCGTGACACCGCGCGCTGGAGCATCTGCTTCCACTGCGCGTGCTTCTTCGCCTGGATGTCGCGCGTGAGCATGGCCAGCGGGCCCGTCGCGGCGCCGCTCCAGCGGAGACGCATCACCGTCTTCATGTCGCGCTGCGAGGCGATGCGGCGGAACTCGCGGGCGAACTCGTGGAGGTCCCCGCGGAGGCTCCCGGTGTCCGGCGGGGGCGTGTGGGTGTCGGCGGCGCACGCCAGCGCCGCGCGGGCGAGCCCCTCCGGGGTCGGCCAGCGGCGGTAGATCGTCGTCTTGTTCACGTCCGCCCGTGCCGCGACGTCCTCGATCGAGAGGCGCTCGACCCCGACGCGCGCGACCTCGGCCAGGGCCGCCTGGAGGACCTTCGCGACGAGCTCCTCCCCGCGCACCTGTTTGGGGACGCCGCCCATGCCGGCAAGTCTATCCGACGCCGACGCGCTCCGTACCTGGCCGACCGGCCGCCGCCGCCTTACCTTCTCCGCCATGGCCAAGAAGCTCAAGGTCGACATCTGGTCCGACATCGTTTGCCCGTGGTGCGCCATCGGCAAGCGCCGCCTCGAGACGGCGCTGGAGCAGTTCCCGCACCGCGACGACGT
>JBEKGQ010000791.1:0-4020 GCA_050012715.1 Polyangiaceae bacterium | reverse complement strand
CGAGGGCCTGTCCGGTCTTGGCCATGCGCTGTGGGTCCGCGGCGAGGGCCGCGACCGCACGCCCCGAGAGCTGAGGAGATTCGCCGCCTTGCGGATTGAAGCCGAGGCGCTCCGGCTCGCGCAGCAGGCGCTCGGTCTTCACGATGCCCGGCCAGATTGACACCGCCGCGACGCCGTGGGGGCGAAGCTCGCGCGCCATGTCGCGCGACATGCGGTCGACGCCCGCCTTGCCCACCCCGTAGGCAACGTTCACCGCGTAGATCTTGGCCCCGAACGACGACACGTTGACGAGCAAGCCCCGCCCCGACGCCATCAGCATCGGCGCCGCGAAGACGGAGGCCACGTAGTGGGACCGCAGACCGCGAGGGCCTGTCCGGTCTTGGCCATGCGCTGTGGGTCCGCGGCGAGGGCCGCGACCGCACGCCCCGAGAGCTGAGGAGATTCGCCGCCTTGCGGATTGAAGCCGAGGCGCTCCGGCTCGCGCTCGAAGACCGCCTTCACCGCCGCGTCGTCACCATGGTCGCAGGGAAGCGCGATGCCGCGCCCGCCGAGGCGCGTCACCTCGGCCGCGGTCTCGCCGACGGTCCCCGGGAGCGTGGACGCCTCGACGCTGCGGCCCGTGACGTAGACCGTCGCGCCGGCCTCGCCGAGGCCGAGCGCGATGCCCTTGCCGACGCCCCGGCTGGCGCCGGTGACGACCGCGACGACCCCGTCGAGAGGGAGGCTCATAGCGTGCTCGTGTCGGACTCTACATCGAGGAGGACGCGGCCCGCGAGGGTCGCCGCGAGCGGGCCCACCATCGCGTGCTGCGTGGCGACGTGCACGTCGCGGAAGCGACGCTGCAGGGGGTTCTTCGCGTAGATGGAGCTCGCGCCGCCGGCCTCGTAGGCGAGGTCCACCGCCTCCGCGGCGGCGCGCGCGGCGTGCGACGCGGCGAGGCGGACGTAGGCGCGGCTCCGGAGAGACGGGCGCTCCTCGAGGGCTGCCTCGGCGAGGGACTCGCGCAGGAAGGCGCTCGCGGCGCGGACCTTGGCCTCGGCGCCGGCGATCGCGAGCTGCACCGTCTCGCGGTGGGCGATGCTCCGCTTCGCGCCGGCGGGGAGCTTGGCCCGCGCGAGCTCGTGGATCGCGTCGAGGGCGCCCCTCGCGATCCCGAGCGCCACCGCCGCCACGCCCGACGCGAGCACGCCGAAGATGGACATCGCGAGCGCGCCATCTCCGCGCGTGCGCCGCTCCGCCATGAACGAGAAGCACCTTTCGGCAGGCACGAGCACCGAGTGGACCTCGAGGTCGTGGCTCCCGGTGCCGCGAAGGCCGCTCGTGTCCCACGTGTCGAGGACGCGCGTCTCGTCGGCACGAAAGAGGACGCTCTTGACGGTCGCCGTCGGTGGCTCGCCTTCGACCACGACGCCGCCCATTCGCCACGCGGAGTGCTCGCAGCCGCTCGCGAAGGGCCAGCGGCCGCTCACGCGGAGCCCGTCGCCTTCGCGGACCGCACGGCCCATCGGCGCGAAGACGCCGCACGTGATGGCGTCGGGCGGACCGTAGACCTCGCGCGCCACCGCCTCGTCGAGGTACCCGCTCATGAGGCCCGAGCTCGCTCCGATCATGGCGCACCAGCCGGCGGAGCCGTCCGCGCGCGCGATTTCCTCGAGCACGGCGAGGAGGGTGGGCGCGCTCGCCTCGGCGCCGCCGAGGCCGCGCGGCACGAGCAGCTTGAAGACGCCGGCGTCGACGAGGGCGCGCACGGCCTCTTCCGGGAGTCGCCGCGCGCGCTCCGTCGCATCCGCGAGGGGCGCGATGATCCGGGCGGCGGCGCGAGCACGGTCGACGGCCGCGGAGTCGAGCTCGTTCTTCATGGGGGCGTTTCTAGTCGGGAAGCCCGTCCTGGCGGCGCGAAAGTTGCTCGGGTCCGCGCGCCATGCTCGGTCGCACGATGTTTCGTTTCCCGGCGCGGGCTCCACGCGACACCTCCGTCCCGGCGGGGCGCACGTCGGCACAGCGGCCGATGCGCATGCTCCCCGCCGCTCTGCCGGCGCTGGCGCTGCTGCTCCTCACGGGCTGCGGCTCTCGCAGCTCGCTCGAAGACGAGCTCGCGGCTCCTCTGAGCGACGACGACGCCGGGTTGCCTCCGGGCGCGGACGCGGGCGGCGCCCCGCCGTCGATCCTGCTCTTCGGCGGCCTCGCCGAGCAGCCCGACGGCGGGTACGGCGAGCAGAACGACACGTGGGTCTGGACGGCCGCCAGCGAGTGGACCGAGATGCACCCGCCGCAGTCGCCTTCGCCGCGCTTCGGCGCGGTGGCGGCGAGCCTCCGCGGGGACGTGATCCTCTTCGGTGGCGACGGCCCGGTGGCGGAGACCTGGGAGTGGAACGGAGCCACGTGGACGCAGCTCCAGCCCGGCTGGTCGCCGCCTCCCCTCACGAGCTCCGTGTTCAGTCCGCTGGGCCAGAGCCTCGCCCTCTTCGGCGGCTACACCGCCGGGACGATCTACCAGGACGTCTGGCTCTGGAACGGCGCGGGCTGGGCGCACGAAGCCCCGGCCACGAACCCGTCGCCGCGCCAGGCGCCCGCGGGGGCCGTGGTCGGCGGGAAGCTCGTCATCTTCGGCGGGGAGGACGACATGTTCGATCCGCTCGGCGACACCTGGATCTACGACGGGACGACGTGGACCCAGGCGCAACCCGCGCATTCGCCCTCGCCGCGGCGCGGAGCGGTCGCGGCGTCGTTCGAGGGCAAGCTCGTCCTCTTCGGGGGCGACACGCTTCCACCCTCCTATGGCGACTGGCTCAGCGTCGACGAGACGTGGCTGTGGGACGGGACCGACTGGACGCAGGCGCAGCCGGCGCAGTCGCCGGACGCACGCAGCTTCGCCTCGATGGCCGCCGCCGGCGATCAGGTGGTCCTCTTCGGCGGAGGCACCTTCGGCGGCAACTACGGCAGCCCCGAGGGCACCTGGACCTGGGACGGATCGAGCTGGACGAAGCACACGGGCGCCGGGCCCTCGCCCCGCAACTACCCGACGATGACCGCGCGATAGGCTGGCTAGCCGGAGACGCCCGCGGTGAAGGACGGCAGGCGCGCGAAGCGCTCCACGTGGTGCTCTTCGTCCCCGTAGAGCGCGTTGAGGACCTGCATGCGCTTGAAGTAGAGGCCGATGTCGTGCTCGTCGGTGACGCCGATGCCGCCGTGGAGCTGGATGCTCTGCTGGGTGACGAGGCGCCCACCCACCGAGAGCTGCACCTTCGCCGCCGAGATGGCCGAGCGGCGCTCGGCCCGATCGGGATCCGTCGCGCGGATCGCCGCGAGGATGGCCATCGACTTGCAGAGCTCCACCTCGACGAACATGTCGACCGCGCGGTGCTGCAGGGCCTGGAAGGTGCCTATCTTCACGCCGAACTGCTCGCGCGTGCGAAGGTAGTCCGTCGTCATCTGCAGGGCGGTTCGGGTGATGCCGGCGCCCTCGGCGCACGCGCCCGCCGCGCCGAGGTCCATCGCGTCCTCGAGCGCGGCGACGCCGTCGCCTTCCGTGCCGAGGAGCCGGTCGGGCGCCACTCGGACGCCGTCGAGGCGGAGCGCCGCCGCACGCCTCCCGTCCATCGTCTTCAGCGGCTGGACCGCGAGCCCGGGCGTGTCCCGGTCGAGCACGAAGAGCGAGACGCCCTCACGGTCCCGCGGTCCGCCGGAGGTGCGCGCGGACACGACGAGGTGCGTCGCCGCATGCCCATCGAGCACCCAGGTCTTCCCGCCGCCGAGGACGTAGCCGCCATCGCGTCGCTCCGCGCGCGTCGCGACGTCCGCCACGTCATCGCGGCTCTGCGCCTCGGCCCACGCGAGGGCGAGGCTCGCGTCCCCGGCGGCGAACGGTGCGACGAAGCTCGCCTTCTGCGGCTCGGTGCCGAGCGCGAGGATGGGCGCGGCGGCCACGAGCGACGTGAGGAGCGGCTCCGGCACGAGCGTCATCGCGAGCTGCTCGAGCACGAGCGCCGCGTCCACGAACGAGCCGCCCATCCCCCCGAC
>JBEKGQ010000790.1:0-3659 GCA_050012715.1 Polyangiaceae bacterium | reverse complement strand
GGGAGCCCGGTGCGCCGCTCCTCCTGCCGGACCATGAGCGCGAGCCCGGCCGCCGCCTCCGCGAGCCCGGCCGGATCCTCCTCGAGGATCGTCACCGCTATGTCGGGGTGCTCGAGGAGCTCGACCAGGTGCTCCGCGATGCGCGCGTCGACGACGTGCCGCGCGAGCAGCCCGAGGAGAACCTCCTTGAAGAAGCTCCGCAGCTTGGCCCGGCGCCGCTGCGCCTCGCGCTCCTCGGCGGTCACGTCGTGGCCCAGCTCCTCGAGCTGGACGCGCGCGAAGCCCGCCTCCATCGCGAGGCGCAGGACGCCGCCGCGATCGAACACCGTCTGCGGCGGCATCGTGAGGATGTCCACCAGCGCCGAGACCTCGGTGAGCGGGACGCCGTGGAGGAACCGCAGGACGATCGCCCCGCGCTCGTGGAGACACGGTCCGATGCGCGTGCGGATGGTGGGGTGCCGGCTGGGGACGCCCCCGACGAGGATCTCGTCCTTCAGCACGCCCACGACGAGCGGCGAAGCCTCGGCGAGCGCCTCGGTCAGCGTCGCGTAGGCCTTGTCCGCCAGGCGACGGGCCGCCGGGTGCCGCGGGCCGTACTGGAGCGTGCTGCCGATCCACTGCGCCAGCTCGACCAGCGCGAGCTCGTGACCCGTGATGTTCGGCCCGACGAGCACGGCCGGAGGTTAGCAGCAGAGCTAGCGTTGCGAGCGGGCCACCGCGTTGGCCAGCCGCTCGCGCGCCTCGGCGTCGTTCGGGCTCACCTCGGTCACGCGCCGCCACGAGTCCGCCGCCTCGGCCCAGTGGCCGTACCGCTCCTCGAGGAGCGCCTGCTTGCGGCGGCTCTCGGCGACCCGCTGCCCCGCGCCCTGGGAGACCTCGTCGAGCGCCTTCTTCAGCGCCGCGTCGTCCGGCGTGAGGCGGAGCGCCGCGCGGTACGCCTCCGCCGCCGCCACGAAGTCCCCGGCGGCCTTCGCGCGCGCCCCGGCCTCGGCGTGCTGCCGCGCCGCTGCCTTGCCCTCCACGAAGCGCTGCTTGAGGGCGTCCATGGCCTGCTGCCGCCGGTCGGGGGCGGCGGGCGACGGCTTCTCCGCCACCGGGAAGCGCAGCGGCCGCGCCGCCGCCGACGCGTCGAGCGGGGGGAGCGACGCGTCGTACGCGGCACGCTGCGCGGGCTTCGTCAGCTCGTCGTACGCGAGCGTCACGCGGTTGAACACCTCGAGGAGGCCGGCCTTGTGGGGGCCGAGGCGCTTGCCGAAGAAGCGATCCGGGTGCAGCACGCCCACGAGGCGGAAGTAGGCCCGCTTGATGGCCTTCACGTCCGCGTCGCGCGCCACCTCGAGGATCTCGTAGTGGTCGATCCGGTCGAGGCGCGCGCACGCGTCGGCGACGTAGCGCTGGAGCTCGACGTCGATGTCGACGTCCGCGGCGTCATCCGGCGGCATGCGCCGTCGCCCTCCGTTCCGCGCGCGCCCCCCACTCGGCCACCACGCCGGGCCGCGCCCGCGCGACGACCTGGAGCGCGTGCGCCACACGGCGCCCGACCGGGACCCGCGCCTCGCTCCCCTCGATCGGGAACAGCACCTCGCACACGCCCTCGAAGACGCGCCGCACCGGCGGGTCCTTCGGCCAGAGCGGGAACTCCTTCTGGATCGCCTCGTCGATCTCGCCCTGCTTGCGGAACGCGATGCCGAGCATGCTCCGCGGGTCGACCCCGAGCGCGAGGAGATCCGGCTCGATGCTCTTCAGCGCGACGAGCGTCGTGACGAGGAGGTCGAGCTGGAACAGCGCCACGTCGATCACCTTCGGGATGGATAGCTCGCTCATCAGCTGAGGCACGAGCTGCACGCCGAGGCCGACGTGCCGCGCCTCGTCGCGCTCGTAGTACGGCAGGAGCTCGGTGAGCACCGGCTCGACCTCGAGCTCGCGTACGCGCTGGAAGATGACGAGCGCGATCGTCTCGACCGTCAGCTGCATCCCGAGGAGCTTCTTCGTGAGGTCCTTCGTCCCCAGCGTCATCGCCAGCACGCGCTGCGACCAGAACTCCATCGGCGCCGGCTTCTCGCCGAGGATCTCGAGGTAGTCGTGCATCACGTAGAAGTGGCGCGCCTCGTCGTGCACCTGGCTGGCGGCGGCGAGCTTCGCCTCCAGCGGGACGATCTCGTCCGAGAGCTGGGCGCTGATCTTCCACGCCGCGAGCTCCCCCCACATGATGATGGCGAACACGCGTGCCAGCGCCTTCGCCGTCGCCGGCGCGACCTTCGGCGGCCCGTGCTTCGCGACGAGCTGGGCGAGCACGTCGCGCCCGTCCCAGATGCGGGCCTGCCCCACGTGGTAGATGCTCTCCATGCGGCGCGCGCGGCGCGCCTCGGCGTCGCCGTAGGCGCCGTCGAACATGTCGAACGGCAAGAAGTCGCCGCCGAGCAGGATTCCGCGGAGGGAGGGGAGGCGCATGCGGGGGGGCCCACCCGGTGGGCTGGCCTAGCTTGCCACAGGCGCCGGCGGTCTCCAGCGTCACCGTCACGAGGATTCGGACAGCGGCCGGCGATCGCGTACCATGCGAGCCGGACCGCCCATGTGGATCTGGCTCATCGCAATCCTCATCACCGTCGCAGACTGGATCGGCGGCACCCTGCTCGGCTGGCCGCTCTGGCTCGAGATCCTGATCACGGTGGGGGCGTTCCTCCTCGTCGTGGGCTGGTACGTCGGCCGCGTCGTCCGCGCGCACCTGAAGTCACGCGCCATCGAGCGCGACATGCTCAAACAGGCGCAGCAGCAGGCGATGAACGCCCGGCCGGATCGACGCGCGGAGATCATGGATCTCCAGACGCAGATGCAGAAGGGCCTGCAGGCGCTCCGCCAGGCCCCCAACAGCGGCGGCGGCAGCGCGCTCTTCAAGCTGCCCTGGTACATGATCGTCGGCCCCCCCGGCGCCGGCAAGACGACCGCCCTCCGCCAGTCCGGCCTCGCCTTCCCCGCGCTCGACCCGCGCAGCGGCGGCGGCATGCGCGGCATCGGCGGCACCCGCAACTGCGACTGGTGGCTCACCAACGAGGCCATCCTCCTCGACACCGCCGGCCGCTACGCGACCGAGGCCGACGACTACGACGAGTGGACGGCGTTCCTCGACACCCTCAAGCGCTACCGCTCGTCGAAGCCCATCAACGGCGTCCTCGTCGCGATCAGCGTGACGGACCTCATCGAGGCGCGCGAGGACCAGATCGACGGCATCGCCAAGCGCCTCCGCGCGCGCATCGACGAGATCGCGACGCGCCTGCAGATGCTGGTCCCGGTGTACGTCATGTTCACCAAGATCGACCTCATCGCGGGCTTCGTCGAGATGTGGGGCGACCTCCGGAAGAGCGAGCGCGGGCAGATCTGGGGGGTCACCTTCCCGCTCGCCGGCGCCGAGCGGCGCGATCCGGCCAAGGCGTTCGAGCCCGAGATGGACCTGCTGGTCGAAGCGGTCCACGCGCGGGCCATCCGTCGCGTCGGCACCGAACGGCAGCCGGAGCTCCGCGCGCGCATCTACCAGTTTCCCCTCGAGCTCGAGGCGATCAAGCGCCAGCTCGTCGACTTCGTCGGGGCGCTCCTGCAGCCGAACACCTACCGGGACACGCCCGTGCTCCGGGGCGTCTACTTCACGAGCGGCACGCAGGAGG